>JAKAOD010000250.1 GCA_021823365.1 Actinomycetes bacterium
GGACTGCGAAGATGTAACGGTGGTCGGGACCGGGCGGCGGCGCTGCTCCCGAGTAGCCTAAGACATTGCCGTCGTTCCTCGCATGCTTCGCGCCTCGGGGAAGGTTCGCCCGACCAGACCCGGCACCTGAGGGAAGCTCGTGGATCTCCTTCGGGAGGTCGTACAAGACCCAGTGCCAAAAGCCACTCCCGGTCGGCGCGTCAGGGTCGAAACACGTCACCGCGTACGACTCTGTCTCGTCAGGCGCGCCGCTCCATCGAAGCTGCGGAGATTGGTTTCTGCCATCGAGCCCCGTCGCGTCAGCCACCTGCTCTCGCGGAAGACGCTGGAGATGGACGATCTCGTCACTCCCGACGGTTAGCGACGCAACTGGCGGAAGAAACTCATATGGGATTGGAGCTCTCTGTGACAAGCCAATTCCTTTCCTCAGCACAGCTCTCAATGGCAACAAGAGCGTGCAACAACTTGCGATGACCAGCGTGTCATTACCGCATCAACTCGTCACCGCCGACTGGCTGGACGAACCAATGACTGAATCCATGGATAGTCAACATAACTAGCAGCCACGCGGTTCGTTTGGCTCGGCCATGGGCAGCCTCAACGACGAGCGGCAACGGGGCTGAAGTTCTCGAGCCTGGAACGTCTGGGCCGCGACGCTCGGCCACCTCTCTCGGAGCGCTCGAAGTCGTCCCCCATCGCAGCCGGGTACCGCCAGCAAACAGCATCCCTCTGGCCTCGACACAGCCAACACCCGTAGGCAGCTATAGTATACGGTTATGTACCGACGTACACAACAGCGCGCATGACGGCGATCGCCGAGCAGCTTTCGCAGGAGATCCTCGACGGCACCCTCGAGGTCGGACAGGTGCTCTCGGAAGGCGACCTTGCGCGTCGCTACGGGGTGAGTCGGACTCCTGTGCGAGAAGCACTCGCCGCATTGGAGGAGAGCGGCATCGTTCAACGTCGCAAGGGTGGCGTGTTGATCGCCGAGCCGAGCGCCACGGAGATCCTCGACATCTATGACGTCCGAGTGGCGCTCGAAGGCGAAGCAAGCCGTGTCGCGTCCCTTCGGCGCACCGATCTCGATCTGCGCCTGCTCGACGCCGTGTGCGAGGCGATGGACGCCGAGGAGGACTCCGCCCGCCTGGCGAGCTTGAGTAAGAAGTTCCACGAGGCATTGCGCGATGCGAGCCACAACGACGTCCTGATCGCGTTCCTCGAAAGGCTCGATGTCAGCCTCGCCCGCTTCCGACGGACCACGCTGGCCGAGCCCGGCCGGTCACCCACGGCGAAGCGCCAGCACCGAGAAGTGCTCGAAGCGGTCCGCGAGCATCGCGCCGAGGACGCAGAGCGGGTCAGCCGCGCTCACATGATCGAGGCGCGCGCGATCCGCCTCGAGCAGTACGTCAGAGCATTCGGCGAGGGCTCGCTCGATGCGCAAGGATCACTGGCCGTGTCCGTACCAGCGAAGCGCACGCGGGCGCGGGGACGCGACGGATGAGGACGCGCCACGTCGCGGGCCGGCCACCCACCGTAGCCGTCACACTGCGATGAAGCTGCTCTCGCCACGCGAAGAGCGTGTTGAGCGGCCCACTGCGGCCGCTTCAGACCGCGCCGACGTCATCGTCGTCGGCGGCGGCAATGCAGCGCTCGTCGCAGCGATCTCCGCCCGGGAACAGGGCTGCTCGGTGCTGCTTCTCGAGCGGGCCGCGGAGAACGACCGGGGCGGCAACACCCGCCACACTCGCAACATCCGCTGCGCGCACACGACGGGCGATCGATTCAGCGCGGGCGAGTATCGCCACGAGGAACTCTGGAGGGATCTTTGCGGCGTCGGCACCGGCCCGACGAACGAACGCCTGGCATCTCTTACCGTCCAGCGGTCCGAGGAGCTCCCCGCGTGGATGTCCCGGCACGGGATCTCATGGCAGGCGCCACTGAAGGGGACCCTCCAGCTCGGAAGGACCAATCGATTCTTCCTGGGCGGCGGGAAGGCGCTGCTCAATCGCTACTTCCAAACCGCGGCGAGCATTGGCGTGCGGATCGAGTACGAAAGCTATGTCGAAGGACTCTGCATCGAGGAGCGCAACTGTTCCGGGGTGCAGGTTCGCCGAGCCGACGGCAGCGTCCGCGTGCTGGGCGCCGCAGCCGTCATCTGCGCGTCTGGAGGCTATGAGTCCAACCTCGGATGGCTCGAGCGGTACTGGGGTGAGGCGGTACGGAACTTTCACGTGCGCGGCCCCCGGCACAACGACGGTCGGGTGCTGGAGGCGCTGTACGACGCAGGCGCCTGCAGCGCTGGAGAGGAGCGCGGGTTCCACGCTGTCGCCGTCGACGCACGTTCTCCGCGCTTCGACGGGGGCATCGCGACTCGGATCGATGCGATCCCACTGGGTATCGTCGTCAACCAGCGTGGGCTTCGCTTCTACGACGAAGGCGAAGACCTATGGCCGAAGCGCTACGCTATCTGGGGCCGGCTGCTTGCCGAGCAGGACGCCCAGATCGGCTATTGCCTGTGGGACGCGAAGGTCCACGGCACCTTTCTCCCTCCACTCTATGGAGCGCTGACCGCAACGAGCATCGAAGAGCTCGGCGTGCGCCTCGGGCTCGACCCCGCGGTCATCAGCACGACCGTCGGAGCCTACAACAGGTCGATTCCCCAAGATCGCGTCGTCGATCGAGCTCGCCTCGACGGATGCTCGACATCTGGCGTCAACCCGCCGAAGAGCAACTGGGCCCAGCGTCTCGACACGCCCCCGTACTATGGCATCCCGCTCCACCCGGGGATCACCTTCACCTACCGCGGGGTCGCCGTGAACGACGGGGCCCACGTCGTGCGCACCGACGGCGAGCCGTTTCACAACCTGTTCGCAGCCGGAGAGATCATGTCGGGAAACATCCTCTCGACGGGCTACCTCGCCGGGTTCGGAATGACGATCGGAACGGTCTGGGGGAGGATCGCAGGTGACCACGCAGGACGCTATGCCGCTGCCCGAGCTGTTCGAGGAGGCTCGTCGGCAGCTCAACATCTGTAACGCCTGCCGGTACTGCGAGGGCTACTGTGCTGTCTACCCGGCCCTCGAACGCCGAACTGAACTGAGTGAGCGCGACTTCGCACACCTTGCCAACCTATGTCATGACTGTCGCGACTGTCTCTACGCGTGCATGTACGCAGCGCCGCATGAGTTCGCCGTCGATCCACCTGCCCTCTTCCTGGCATTTCGCCGAGCGCCGAATGGAGCGGGTCGGGGTCATGTTCCGCGGCTCTTCGGCTCATCGGCGCGTATGCCCCTGCTCGGGCTGGCCTTCGTCATCGCCGGGGTGACGATCACACTTTCCGCGACCACCGCACCGGGGCGGCTCGCCTCGCTGACCGCCGCAGGGAGTACGGCGCGCTCTCCCTATTCTGTGATCCCCTACCCGGTGCTGGTCACGTGGTCAGGAGCGGTCGCACTCGTCGCGGTAGCGCTGATGGCACTTGGTGCGGCGCGCTACTGGCGAGAGATTCACGGCTCCTATCGAGATCTCGGGAACGTCGCCGCGCTCTCACGCGCCGCGGGCTATGCCGCCACCCTCCACTACCAGCGGGGCGGGGGCGAGGAGTGCACGTATCCAGGAGCGGAGCCATCACCCACACGACGGCGGCTGCATGCGCTGGTCGCCTATGGGTTCAGCGCCTGCCTCGCGTCGACGATCTCTGCTGGCGTGCTGCAAGACGGGCTCGGCACGCCGCCGCCGTATCCTTGGGCATCGGCGCCGGTCATCCTTGGCGTGCTCGGGGGGGCGATCATGCTCGCCGGCGGAGCGGGGCTCATCGTCCTGAAGCGCCGGCACCTACATCTCACCAGATCAGACGGGCGGGGCACACCGCCTGGAGACGTCGGCCTTCTTACCGCCCTGTGCGTGCTTGCCGCAAGCGGCCTGCTGACGCTCTTCCTTCGGACGACGCAGGCCTTCGGCCCACTGTTCCTCCTGCACCTCATTGCGGTCGTCACTTGCTTCGCGATCGCACCCTTCACGAGCTTCCCACACTTCGTCTTCCGTTACCTGTCGATCGTGCAGGACAACCTGGAGCGCGCTGCTGCCCTGGGCACGTGACCAGGTGGACAGCGCTGGAGGGGCGGCCACCAACGTGCTGCGACTTCCCGCGGTGACGTCTGGTAGCACTGTCACGTTGCGTCGCTACGTGACGATTCCTGACGCGACGATCAAGGGCACAGCTCATCGCGAGTGCGGTCCGAACAGGACCTCGACCGCATTCGCATCTGCGGACACTCTCGGTGGCTTGCTACGCAACGATGCGCTGGCCACGGCGGGGACGGCGGGCGAGAGACCAGCTGCCGACGACGAGCAGCACTATTACCCCGAGCACGTCATCGTTCAGGAAGCCATTGATGTGCAACAGGTCGATACCGTTGCCGATGAGCGTCAACAAGAGCGCGCCAGCCGCCGTCCCGATGACGCTGATGCGTCCGCCGAAGAAGCTCGCGCCGCCGACCATCACCGCGGCGATCGCGTCGAGGGTGACGTCGGTCCCAGAGTTCGGAAGTCCACCTCCGACCCGTGCGGTGAGGTACACGCCGGCGGCCGCACAGAGGACACCTGACGCACAATAGGCTGAACACACGTGCCAGCGCACCGAGAGGCCGCTACGCCGTGCCGACGCGAGGTCGCGTCCGGTGGCGAACAAGTGCCGTCCCGTCGCCGTTCGAGTCACGAATGCAAAGCTCAGCGCTACTAGGGCAAGAAGGACGATCGTCGCAATCGGCACGCCTCCGATTTGTGCTGAGGCGAGGCGCCAGAATGACGGTGAGGTCGGTCCAATGCTCTGAGGGAACCACAGCAGGGACAATCCCCCCTCGACGAGCCCCACCGCGTAGGTCACCAGAAACGGCGGAAGGCCGAAGACGACGAGCGCACCGCAAACTGCGCCGCTCACAAGACCGATTCCGAGGCTCACGACGATTGCCACGACGACGGTCGAGTGCAGCAGAAAGAATGTCGAGACGAGATTCGTCAGAGTGATCACCGCGCCGACGCCGAGGTCAATCCCGGCCTGTAGGATGACGAGCATCTCGCCGAGGCTAGCGAGGGCCAGGATGACCACTTGCCGGCCGACGTCGCCCAGGTTCGAGCCGGTGAGGAAGTACGGCGAACCGACCGCGATCACGATCGCGATGAGAAGAACGCCACCGATCGCCGGTACCGCCATCACGCTCCGACCGCTCAGCAGTGAGCGCCACTTCGAGCGCCGAAGTCCAACCGCGGGACCGCAAGGCGGCCGGGGACGGCCCGCTCACGGTGTGCAC
>JAKAOD010000251.1 GCA_021823365.1 Actinomycetes bacterium
GAGGATACCGGCGAACGGTTCGTAACCCCTCCTTGTCGCACTGGACCCGCGGTCCTGGACCCCCGTCCTGTGCAAATTCCCCCGGGTTCTGGGTCCTTTTTTGCGATGTGCTGGGCGCCGCCGGCAAAGACGGTGCCGAAGGGCTGCTCACTTGACTGACCGGACAGTCTGGGAATAACATAAACCAGCACGCTATACGTAGATCATCAGGCTCGTCTGGCTGTGGCCTGCCAGGCATACGGGGTGCGGGTGTGTATGCCAGCTACCGGGGGTCACGGAGGCCGGGGAGGGTGACGACTGCGCGGTGACGCGGGCAGCGATTGTGAAGCGCTCGGAGCCTACGGGCAGGTGGGGAGGTGACCCTGTGGGACGTGACGAGCAGGGGATGAGCGGTTCGAAGAGCACCGGGGCACGGTCGGCTCGGTCACCGGACCCTGCTGCAGTGGCTTCGGCGCCAGCCGACCTCATCTACGACTGGAACGGCCAGCTGCCCTGCTCCTTCTCACTCGACGTGCCGGCGGCCATCGAGCTCAACGACGAGACGCTGCGCGACGGGCTCCAATGCCCCTCGGTGCGGCAGCCTTCCCTCGTCCAGAAACAGGCGTTCCTCCGTACGCTCCCTCAGATCGGCGTCGATGCCGCTGACATCGGGTATGCAGGAGCGAGCGAGCTGTCGTTCGAGCACGTTGTCGGGCTCGCCCGGACGATCGCCGACGAGCGCCTTCCCATCAGGCCGAACTGCGCCGGGCGGACCCACGTGAAGGACATCGACGCCATCGCCGAGGCGCAGCAGCGCGCCGGCGTGCGCATCGACGCTGCGCTCTTCATCGGGTCGAGCCCGATCCGCCAGTGGGTGGAAGGCTGGGACGTCCCGAGGCTGGTCCAGACGATCGAGGATGCGATCTCCTACGCGGCACGCGCTGGGCTCGAGGTGATGTTCGTCACGGAAGACACCACCCGGGCGCGCCAGAAGGACATCGCAACGATGTACCTCGCGGCTGCAGGCGCCGGCGCGACCCGCTTCTGCATCTCCGACACCGTCGGCCAGGCGACGCCGGGTGGGGTGCAGCAGATCGTGCCGTTCCTCGCTGGCGAGCTCGCCGCGCACGGCTTCGGAGGCGCCCTCATCGATTGGCACGGTCACCGTGATCGCGGGCTCGACGTCGTGAACGCCCTTGCGGCGCTTTCCGCCGGTGCGCGCCGGATCCATGGCTGCGCGCTCGGCATCGGCGAGCGGGTTGGCAACACCGCGCTCGACCTCGTGCTCGTGAACATCGCCCTGCTCGGATGGAAGGACCTCGACCTCCTCGGGCTTCCCTCCTACTGCCAGGTAGCGAGCGAGATGACCGGCGTGCCGATCCCGAGGAACTACCCGGTGGTTGGCCAGGACGCCTTTGCGACGAGCACTGGGGTCCACGCGGCCGCAGTCGCCAAGGCGTACGAGAAGGGCGACGCGTGGCTGGCGGACCGCGTCTACAGCGCGGTTCCCGCCTCGCTCGTCGGGCGCAGCCAGGAGATCTCGATCGGTCCGATGAGCGGGAAGTCGAACGTCGTCTACTGGCTGCGGACGCACGGTTTCGATCCGACGTCAGAGCGGACGACGGCCATCCTCGAGGCGGCGAAGTGCTCCTCCCACGTGCTGAGCGATGCCGAGGCGACCAGGATCGCCCGGGCCGCAGGGCGCCGGCGCGTGAAGAAGGCCGGCTGAGATGGCCGAGACGACGACGCTCGCGCTGCTCTCAGGCAACGAGGCTCTCGCCCTCGGCGCGTACCACGCCGGTGTCGAGGTGGCGACTGGCTACCCGGGGACGCCGAGCACCGAGGTGCTCGAGCACCTCGTCCGGATCTCCGAGGCGGGCGAGGTCGACGTCGACTGGTCGACGAACGAGAAGGTGGCCCTCGACGTCGGCATCGGTGCCGCCCTCGCCGGCAAGCGGGTGCTCGTGACGATGAAGCACGTCGGCGTGAACGTGGCGATGGACAGCCTGATGACGAGCGCGTTCATCGGCGTGAAGGGCGGTCTCGTCCTCATGACCGCCGACGACCCGGGAATGCACAGCTCCCAGAACGAGCAGGACAACCGCTACATCGGCCGCTTCGCCGGCATTCCGGTCTTCGAACCCGCTGACAGCCAGGAGGTCTACGACTTCGTTCAGGTCGCGTTCGAGGCGAGCGAACGCTTCGACCTCCCGTGTCTCCTGCGTACCACGACCCGCACCTCGCACGCCCGATCGAAAGTGGAGGCCGGATCGCGGGTGGTACGCGCCGTGGAGCCGTCGTTCACGCGTAACCCGGCGAAGTACGTCATGTTGCCCGCCTTCGCCCGTGAGCGTCACGTCGTCCACCTCGACCGTCTCGAGGCGCTCCAAACCTTTGTCGAGGAGCATCCGCTCACGGTCGAGGAGCTTCGCTCGCCCACCCTCGGCGTCGTCACCGCTGGGATCTCGTACCACCACGTGCGCGAGGTGCTGCCCGATGCGAGCGTCCTGAAGCTGGGGATCGAGTTCCCGGTTCCGGTCGAGCGGATCCGGCGCTTCGCTGCAAAGGTCGAGCGGCTTCTCGTGGTCGAAGAGCTCGAGCCCTATCTGGAGGAGGAGATTCGCCGCATCGGAATCGCCGTCGAGGGGAAGCGCTGGTTTCCGCGCGTCGGCGAGCTCTCGGCCGCCATCGTGCGCAACGGCTTCGTCGAGGCCGGCGCGCTGCCTGCGGACGAAGGTCCGAGCGCGCGCCCGCCGGTGCCAGGCATCGGGATCAGACCCCCGGTGCTGTGCCCCGGATGCCCGCATTCAACCCCGTACCTCGCGCTGGGCGAGCTCGACGCGATCGTTGCTGGCGATATCGGCTGCTACACCCTTGCCGCCGCACCTCCGCTCTCCTCGATGGACACCTGCCTCGCCATGGGGTCGAGCATCGGCATCGCGACGGGGCTCGCCGTCTCGGGGCTCTCGAAGCAGCCGATCGTCGCGACGATCGGTGACTCGACCTTCCTCCACGGGGGCATCCCCCCGCTGCTCGATGCCATCCACCGCCAAGCGAACATGGTCGTGCTGATCCTCGACAACGGGACGACGGCGATGACCGGGGGCCAGCCGCACCCGGGGATCGCGTACGACATCCGCGGCCGCGCGGCGCCCGCTGCCGACATCGCGGCGATCTGCCGCGCCGCCGGCGTCACGTCGGTGGTGGTCGTCGATCCCTACGACGTCGCGGCGACCCGCCGGGCGTTGCGCGCGGCGATCGCCCACAGGGGGGTCTCCGTCGTCGTGACGAGCAGGGTGTGCGTGGAGTCGCCCGTGAAGAGCCGGGGTCCCGTCTACACCGTCCTGAGCGATCGGTGCGACGGCTGCCAGGCGTGCATGAAGGTCGGTTGTCCGGCGATCTCCTGGGACTTGACGACCGTGTCGACGCCTCCGAAGGTGCAGATCGATCCAGCAGTCTGCTCAGGATGCACGATCTGTGCGCAGCTGTGCCCCTCGCGTGCGATCGTGTCGGTGCGCGACGCGAAGGCGGACGACGCGAAGGCGGACGACGCGAGGGCGGACGACGCGAGGGCGCTCAGCCTCGCTGCCGCTCCCGCGGAGGCAGGGTCGGCTCGGTGAGCCGAGTCAACGGGTCGAATGGAAAGGTGCCGGCGTGCGCGCCGCCGGCTGGGCTCGAGGCGGGCAACCTCGTCGTGGTCGGCGTCGGCGGGCAGGGCGTGATCCTGGCCAGCAACCTCGTCTCTCAGGTGCTTCTCGACGCCGGGTACGACGTGAAGAAGTCCGAGGTCCACGGCATGTCCCAGCGTGGCGGCACGGTCGTGAGCCATGTGCGCTTCGGGCCCGAGGTCCACTCGGTGATGGTGGAGCCAGGCTCTGCTGACTGGATCGTCGCGTTCGAATGGGAAGAGGGTTTGCGCTCCCTTTCCTACCTCAAGCCGAACGGCGTCGCGCTCGTGAGCACGGAGCGCAGGATCCCGCCTGCGGCGATGCTCGATCATCGTGATCAGTCGCTCGAGTATCCGGCACTTGGCGAGGTGCCGTTCGGGGTGCTCGCGCTCGACACCTTCGCCGTCGCCGGCGACGCCGCCGCGGCGGTGCCGGCGATCGCCCAGACGGTGCTCCTCGGCGCGCTGTCGGTCCTGCTTCCCTTCCCGGTCGAGGCGTGGCAGGCGTCGATCGACGCCTGGGTGCCCCGCAAGGCGCTGACCGGCAACCTGAGGGCGTTCGAGCGGGGCCGGGCCCTCGCCCCGGAGGTGCGAGCGGCGGAGGCCGCGGCGAGGACGGTGGCGAGGACGGCGAAGTCTGGGCCCGGGGAGGTCGCGCCGAGCGCGTCCGTGTCGCCTGTTGCGCACAACGGAGCGAAGCGCTCCCGCGACGGGGCCGCGGAACGCCTCCTGCCGGTGGTGCGCATCGAGCGGAGCTGGTGCAAGGGCTGCGACATCTGCGTGGCGATGTGCCCGGAGAAGTGCCTCGTCCTCGACGAGCTCGACGTCGCGGTCTTCGCCCGTCCCGAGCGGTGCACGGGCTGCCAGCTGTGCGCCTTGCTCTGTCCCGATCTCGCGATGGACGTCCTTTGGGTGCCCGCCGGGGATCTCACCGACTGGCTTTTCGCCAACGAGGAGGGCCGTGTCCGAGCGGCAGCTGATCCAAGGTAACGAGGCATGCGCCCGCGCTGCCTTGGCGGCGGGGTGCACGTTCTTCGGCGGCTACCCGATCTCGCCCTCGTCAGAGATCGCAGAGCTGCTCGCCCGCGAGCTGCCCAAGCGCGGCGGCGTGTTCATCCAGATGGAGGACGAGCTCGCATCGATGGGCGCGGTCCTCGGAGCTTCGCTCGGCGGGCGGCGTGCGATGACGGCGACCTCAGGGCCGGGTTTCACTCTCATGCAGGAGCATCTTGGTTACGCGTCGTTGGCGGAGATCCCCTGCGTGGTGGTCGACGTGATGCGCGGCGGTCCGAGCACGGGACTGCCCACCTCGCCTGCCCAGGGCGACGTGATGCAGGCGCGCTGGGGCTCGCACGGAGACCGGGCGACGGTCGCAGTTGCCCCGGGTAACGTCCAAGAGGTCTACACCCTCACGATCGAGGCGTTCCGCCTGGCGGAGACCCTCCGCACGCCCGTCGCCGTGCTCTATGACGAGGTGATCGGCCACATGCGCGAGGGGGTGGTGCTGCACGAGGCGACCTCGGAGGAGCTGGGCAGGCGCTCGGGGCCGCGTGGGCCGTTCTCGCCGGACTTCCTCCCGTACGAGCCGGACGAGAAAGGGGTCGCGAGAGTTCCCGACTTCGGGCGCGGGTACCGCTTCCACGTGACCGGGCTGATGCACGA
>JAKAOD010000252.1 GCA_021823365.1 Actinomycetes bacterium
GCTGCGCCTCATGCGGAGCTTCCAGGCTACGGGGACCTTCGGCCTCGCGGTGAACCGCCGCTGGCAGAACCGCCAGACCCAGGAGTGGGAGGAGGCGACCTCGTTCTTCGACGTCGTCTGCTGGAGGGAGATGGCCGAGAACGTGAGCGAGAGCGTCGCCCGCGGCGCGAGGGTGATCGTCTCCGGGCGCCTGGAGCAGCGGAGCTGGGAGACACCCGAAGGGGAGAAGCGCTCGCGCGTCGAGGTCATCGCCGACGAGGTCGGCCCGAGCCTCCGCCGGGCGACGGCGCAGGTCGTGAAGAACGAGCGGCGCGGCCCGGCGGGCGACAGCTCGAGCACGCCGCCGGCCCGCGCGGCGAGCCGCTCCGGCGGCGACGCCGGATACGCAGAGGACGAGGAGCCTTTCTAGATGGCACGGAGCAACGACCGCGAACGCTCGAGCCGGCGCACCGCCAAGGACAGCACTCGCCGCGCCAAGAAGAAGGTGTGCGTGTTCTGCAAGGAGAGCATCGCGTACGTCGACTACAAGGACGTGAGCCTGCTGAGGAAGTTCATGTCCGATCGAGGCAAGATCCGCGCGCGGCGCGTCTCGGGCAATTGCGCCCAGCACCAGCGGGCGGTCGCGGTGGCGATCAAGACGTCCCGCGAGCTCGCGCTGCTCCCCTACACGCAGCGGACGACGACCGAGCGCCCAGGGGCGCGCGGCGGACGCGGGCGGGACGGAGGCGGCCGCGACGGACGTGAGGCGCGCGAGCCCGCCGGGCGGGACGGGACGCAGCGCACCGGCGAGCGGGCGCAGGGTGCTGCCGCGGGCGACGAGGGAGCGGTCGAGCGTGCCGGCGACGGAGAGATGCCAGAGGAGGGGGCCGAGGCGGTCCGTGCCGGCGCGGCGCCATCGGGGGCCGGCCGGTGAAGGTCGTGCTCAGGGAGGACCTGTCCGGGCTCGGCAAGCGCGGCGACGTCGTCGAGGTCGCCGACGGGCATGCGCGCAACTTCCTTGTCCCGACCGGTAGGGCGATCATCGCGTCGTCCGGCGTGACGAGCCAGGCGGCGGCGATGCGCCGCGGGCGCGACGTTCGCGACGCGCGCGAGCGTGAGGCGGCCGAGTCGATCGCTCAGCGGCTCGTGCCGATGGTCTTCACCATCCCGGCACGATCCGGGCGCGATGGGCGCCTGTTCGGATCGGTGACCTCGAGCGACGTCGTCGAGGCGGTGGCGCGGCAGGCGGGCGTCGAGCTCGACCGGCACCGGCTCCTCGACCACGAGCCGCTCAAGTCGCTCGGGACCCACGAGGTGGGCGTCAGGCTCCACCCGGACGTCCAGTTCCACCTGACGATCGAGATCGTCGCGCAGTAGCCCCATCTCCCGCGGGCTGCGCCTCGGGCACCGATACACCCCGGTGGCAGGATCGCCCCGTGGACCGGTACCAGCTGGACCGTCGTTGGTGGCGCACGTCCTACCCACAGGCCGGCCGTGCTCATCCCCGGTTCGTGCACAGCGACGGCCGGGCAATTCCCCAAGGCGTACCCCTGGATGCCCAGAGCGTGGAGGCGGCAGGGTGAGCGGCGCGATGCTCCAGCCGCTCGACGAGTCCCGACGCCGGACGCGCCATGCCGAGGCGCCGATCTCCGGCGCGCGCGTCCCGCCGCACAACCTCGACGCCGAGGAGTCGCTCCTCGGCGCGATGCTCGTCTCAAAGGACGCGACCGCCGTCGCCATCGAGCGGTGCGGCGCGGCGGACTTCTACCGGCCCTCGCACGGGCACGTCTTCTCCTCGATCGTCTCGCTCTACGCCCGGGGCGAGCCGGCAGACGCCGTCAGCGTCGCCGAGGAGCTGCGGCGCACGGAGCTGCTCGAGGAGGTCGGGGGGACGGCGACGCTCGTCGCCCTCCAGGCGAGCACCCCGGCGATCTCCAGCGCCGCCCGCTACGCGCGCATCGTCGAAGAGCACGCCCTCCTGCGACGGCTGATCGCCGCCGCCCAGGAGATCGCGGAGATCGGCTACGGGCTCCCCGCCGACGTCGCCGACGCCCTCGACCGCGCCGAGACCCTCGTCTTCGAGGTCGCCCAGCGGCGCGGCGCCGACAGCGTCGCGCCGCTGCACGAGCTGCTCAGCCAGAGCCTCGACCGCCTGGAGGAGCTCTACGGCCGCGACCAGTCGATCACCGGCGTCCCGACCGGCTACCACGAGCTCGACGAGAAGCTCTCCGGCCTCCAGCCGTCCAATCTCGTTGTCGTAGGTGCCCGCCCGTCGATGGGCAAGACCGCCTTCGCGCTCGGCATCGCGGCGAATGCCGCGCTCCAGGAGATCCCGACGCTGTTCTTCTCGCTGGAGATGAGCCACCTCGAGATCGCGCAGCGCATCCTCTGCGCCGAGGCGCGCGTCGACGCGACCCGCATGCGCAACGGCCGGCTCGTCGAGGCCGACTGGACCAAGATCGGGAACGCGATCGGGCGCCTCGGCAATTCGCCGCTCTTCATCGACGACAACCCGAACGTGACCGTGATGGACATCAGGGCCAAGGCGCGCCGGATGAAGGCGCGAGCGGGTCTCGGCCTCGTCGTCGTCGACTACCTCCAGCTGATGACCGGCCGGAGCAGCGCCGAGAACCGCCAGGTCGAGATCTCCGAGATCAGCCGAGGCCTGAAGATCCTCGCCCGCGAGCTCGAGCTGCCCGTCCTCGCCCTCAGCCAGCTCTCCCGATCGCTCGAGAGCCGTGCCGACAAGCGCCCGATGCTCGCCGACCTCCGCGAGAGCGGCGCCATCGAGCAGGACGCCGACGTCGTGATGTTCATCTACCGCGACGAGATCTACAACCCGGAGTCGACCGACCAGGGCTCCGCGGAGATCCTCATCGCCAAGCACCGCAACGGCCCGACGGGTGCGGCCAAGCTCGCCTTCGTCAGCCACTACGCCCGCTTTGCCAACATGGCACGTGTCTGAGCCCGCGCGGCGGACGGGTCCCCGGCGCTTCGCCAGCAGCTTCACAGCAGGTTCACAGAAGAGCTGTGCATGATCGCGCGGTGAGCGATGCGCCGAGCAGGGTGCTCGTCGTCGACGACGAGCCCAACATCACCGATCTCGTCGCGACGGCCCTGCGCTACGAGGGCTTCGAGGTCGACACGGCCGGCAGCGGCCGGGCGGCGCTCGAGCAGGTCGTGCGACAACGCCCGCACCTCGTCCTCCTCGACGTCATGCTCCCCGACCTGGACGGCTTCGAGGTCGCCCGGCGCCTGCGCCAGGAAGGGCGGCGAGTCCCGATCCTGTTCCTCACGGCGCGCGACGCGACGGAGGACAAGGTCCGCGGGCTGACGCTTGGCGGCGACGACTACGTGACCAAGCCCTTCTCCCTCGCCGAGCTCCTCGCCCGGGTGCGCGCCGTGCTCCGCCGCGTCCAGGACGGCCCTGAGACGTCCTCCCGGCTCGTCTTCGCCGACCTCGAGCTTGACGAGGAGACGCGAGAGGTGTTCCGCGGCTCGACCCCGGTCGAGCTGACACCGACGGAGTTCAAGCTCCTGCGCTACCTCATGCTCAACCCGCGCCGGGTCCTGTCGAAGGCGCAGATCCTCGACCACGTCTGGGAGTACGACTTCGACGGCGACGCCAACGTCGTCGAGACCTACATCAGCTACCTGCGCAAGAAGATCGACACCCTCGGCCCGCCGCTCATCCACACGCTCCGGGGCGCCGGCTACAGCATGCGTCTTCCGGTGAGCACCTGAGCGGAGCCCGCATGCGGGCGCTCCAGGCGCTCCGCGGGGCGGCGCGCTGGGCAGGTCGTGCGTCGCGGCAGCTCTCGCTGCGCGCCCGGCTGCTCTTCGGCGTCGTCGTGCTCACCGCCGTCGGCCTCGTCGTCGCCGGCGTCGTCGTCTACGGCCAGGTCCAGACGTTCCTCACCGGCCAGGTCGACCAGCAGCTCGCGATCTCGCTGCGCCCCTTCCTTCGGCAGGTCTACGACCAGCTCACCGGCAGCCCCGCCTTCTTCGGGCCAGGCTTCGCCGGGTCGCTCGCCTTCCGCCAGGACACGCCGCGAGGGACCTACGGGGCGATCGTCCTCGCCGACGGGCAGGTGTACACCCAGACCTTCCAGGAGAACGCCGCGCTCGCGCCGCGGCCGCACGTCCCGACCGACGTCGTCGCCTGGACCCAGCGAAGCTCCCGGCAGGTCAGCACGCCGTACGGCACGCTCGCCGTCCGCCACCTCACCGTGCCTGCCGCCGGCGACAACGCCTTCCAGTACCGGGTGATCTCGGTGTCGCTGCCGACGACGCCGTCGTCGGTCGCCGTCGTCGGCATCCCCCTCGCGGACTCGAACGCCGTGCTCAACCGGCTCGTGCTCATCGAGCTCGCCGCGTCCCTCGGCGTCCTCGTCCTCCTCGCGGGCCTCGGCTACTTCGTCGTCCGGCTCGGCATGCGTCCCCTCGCCGAGATCGAGCAGACGGCGGAAGCGATCGCCGCCGGCGACCTCTCCCGCCGGGTGGCACGCGACGAGCCGGGCACCGAGGTCGGCCGGCTCGGGGCGTCGCTCAACGCCATGCTCGGCCAGATCGAGCACGCCTTTGCCGAGCAGCAGGCGTCGGAGCGTCGCCTGAGGCAGTTCCTCGCCGACGCCTCGCACGAGCTGCGGACGCCGGTGACCTCGATTCGCGGCTACTCCGAGCTGTTCCGCCGTGGAGCCTCGGCGCGGCCGGACGACCTCGCACTCGCGATGCGGAGGATCGAGGACGAGTCGATCCGGATGGGCGTGCTCGTCGACGACCTGCTGCTCCTCGCGCGGCTCGATCAGGGTCGGCCGCTCGACCTCGCCCCCGTCGACCTCGCCGCCGTCGCGACCGACGCGGCTGCCGACGCCCAGGTGGTCGCACCCGAGCGCGAGATCACCCTCGATGCGGCCAAGGCGGTCGTCATCACCGGGGATGAGCAGCGTCTTCGTCAGGTCGCGACGAACCTCGTCCAGAACGCCCTGCGCCACACGCCGCCGGGCACCCCGATCGCGGTGCGTGTCGCCGCCTACGGCTCGCTCGCCGTCCTCGCCGTGCACGACGAGGGCCCGGGCCTCTCGCCCGAGCACGCGGCACGGATCTTCGAGCGCTTCTACCGGGCCGACCCGTCACGCTCGCGCGAGAGTGGCGGCACCGGCCTGGGGCTCTCGATCGTGAGGTCGATCGCCGAGGCCCACGGGGGGCGGGCGCGGGTCGAGACGGCGCCCGGCCGCGGCGCCACCTTCGTCGTCGAGCTCCCCCTCGCCGACGGCGCCGGCCGCGGCCCCGCGGCGCGGGGCGTCCCGGACAGCACGGGCGCCG
>JAKAOD010000253.1 GCA_021823365.1 Actinomycetes bacterium
ACATCACAGTCGATGTTAAAATTGGAGTTGTCGCGGATCTGATCACCGTTCTCTGGTCCGGTAAGGATAACGGTAAGATCGTGATTGGTGATGGTGTTGTGCGCGATCGTGACGTTGGAGCCCCTCGAGTACCAGGAGGTGATCCCAATCCCACCCCAGGCCCAGTATCCGCTTGCATCGGGCCCCGAGCCGGCGGGCCAGTGGTTGCTCTTGACCACGTTCCACTCGATGTCGACGTTGTCCGAACCCGGCTGAGTGCCGCCGCCTGCGCCACAGGGGGCCGGACCCTGCTCGAGGGCGATGCCGTTCCCGTTGTCCTGGACGAGGTCGTGGCTGATCGTGACGTGGTTTGCGTTGCAAAGGGCGATGCCGAAGGCGTTAGCGCTCGTCGACTTGGTGTTGTTGTAGTTCTGGACCACAAAGCCCTCGACGGTCACGCCATCTGCCGGGGAGACGATCGAAATGCCCGTGCTTGGATTGTCGCCGCCGTCGAGGACGGGGGCGTTTGGCCCAGGACCTGCGGTGCTCGCGCTCCCCGGATCACCGAGCAGGGTGAGGCTCTTGTCGATCTTCACCTGTTCGCTGTAGGTGCCCACCGACGCCTGGATCGTGTCGCCTGCGGTGGCCGCGGTAACCGCCGCCTGGATCGAGGCGAACTTTGCACCGCTTGTCGTGTCGGTGACGGGAGCGAAGTCAGCACCGCTCGTCGCACCGAGCGGGGGGGCAGCCAACAGCCAGGGCGCAAAGGTCACAGCGCTTGTGGTGACGGCGCTTATGACGGGAACCCCCTGTGAGCCGACGTTGTAGGTGTTTGCACTCGTCGTCGGACCGTTCGCGCTTCCCCACCAGTTATCCGTGGCGCTGAGCGTGCCGCTGCTCGCGTTGTTGGCCAGGCCGGCACTGGTGTCACCCGTGATGCTGTTGTACTGGACTGCGATGCCCGCCCCGAGCGAGCCGGGCGACGCGTTCGCCTGGCCGATGCCGATGCCCTCGTAGCTCCCCGAGAGAACGTTGCCGCTCACGGTGATGTTCGACTGGTCGGTGTTGAACAGGCAGAGCGCACAGTTGCGACCGCTGACCTGACCTGCCGTGGAGGCCGGACCTGAACTGGATCCGTTGCCGGCGTTCGTCACCTGGTTGCCCGTCACGGTGTCACCGGTGCCGTAGGCGACCTGGATCCCCTCTTCAGGGACGCTGCTCACCGTGTTGGCCGTGACGACGTTGCTCGCCTCGTCACCCTGGCTCGTCCCGGTGAGGATGATCCCGGCCCAGGAGGTGTTCGACACGGAGTTCCCCTCGATAATGCTGTCGCTGAGGTTGCCGAGGAACATCCCGTCACGTGCCGTGTTGTTCCCGGTGACGTTCGAGATCGTGTTGCCGACGATGTCGAAGTTGGTCCCGAGCGGGCTCGCGAGCCCGGGGTTGCCGTGATAGCCGATTGCCTCGTCGGTGCTGGTGCTGAAGGTGTTGTCCTTGATCGTCACGTCACCAGCGCCATAGCCGCCGACGGTGATCACGCCGTTGTAGCCCTGCCCGGTCACGTTCGCAAAGTGAAAACCCTCGATCGTCACCCCCGTCACACCGTCCGCCGGGGTGGTCGTGTTGTAGAGGGTGAAGATCGGTCCCGCTCCGCTCAGCGTCACGAGTCCCGACGCTTCGAGGGTCACTTGCTGGAACAGGTCGATCCCGCCGCTCGGCGGGGCGTAGGTACCCGCGCAGACTTGGATCGTGTCACCAGAGACCGCGGCTGTGACCGCGGACTGGATGGTCGAGTACGCGGCCGTCGAGCACGAGGTGTCTCCGCTACCAGAGACCCCGGCATTCGCCACGTACAGCGTCGTGATCGGCGTCGCGCTGGCTGGCCAACTCGCCGAAGCCGAAACCAGGAAACCGATCGGCAAGGCCAGAGTGACGAGCAGCAATGGCATGAGCAGGCGCGGGAGACGAACGCTCCGAGCCCGCGACACGCGCCTCACCTCCAAGCTCCAAGCGCTGCACCCTTGGTCGCGGTCAGCCATCGTTGGCTCCGCTTGAGACGAGAGGTGTCGCTGACCTCCCCGACGCGTGGCGTCCCGGCTCTCACAAGCCTTGCTCGACGACCCATGAGCTGTCCTTTCTCGTCTCTCGTCCTTCCCACCCACCGCCGCTGCAGCCCGAGCCTGCTCACGTGCCAGAGCGCCTCGAAGACGGTGTGGGCCGGCGTCTTCGTGCTGCCTTCCCGCCGGTCGACGAAGCGGATGGGCACCTCGATCACGGACGCTCCCGCCCTACGGAAGCCGTCCCGGTAGGCCGTGCCGAGGCCCGATCTTCCCGGCCTCGCCAGCACGCTGATCCCGCCGAGGCGGGTGCCCGCGGCCCGCGCCAGCCCCGCCGTGCCATCCGGGCTCGCGTCGTCGACCACGAGGATGTGCGCATCGGGAAGGGATGCCCGAACTGCGCGGAGCACCCGGTCGATGGTCGCCGCCTCGCCGTAGGTCGGCAGGATCACGAGCACGTCGCGCGGCCCTGGCCGCTCGTCGATGGGCGTCGCTGACCGTGCCGATTCCCGCAGACCCTCGTGCGCCTTCGTGACGGCTTGCACCGGATTCCGCCTCCCGCCTCGCGCGACCGCGACCGCGACCGCGTGTGCCCGCTCCGCCTCTCGGTGAAGGTGCATGCCACCTACATGCTACTTATACGTAGCGCGCGCGGCAAGCGGGCGGCGCGACGCCGCGCTGGTCGACGGCGACGCAGAAGTGCGGGTCGGTGCAGGAGACCGAGTTGAGGACGAGGTCGAGGGGGTCCTGCGGTTCGAGAAGGCATGCTTCGGCAGGAGGGGGAAGACCGAGCGCGGAATGACCCGCATCGTTGGTAGTGGTGCGGGCGGGCCGAAGTGGTGCCCCTGGCCGTAGGTGGCGCCCGCGAAGCTGGCGATGAGGAGGTCCTCGGGGCCTTCGACCCGCTCGGCGAGGATCATCGCCCCCGTGTGCTCGGCATAGGTGCGTGCGTGCGCCGTCAGTCATGCTCGCGACCTGCGACGCGTCGCTCTGGAGGCGTCGCAGGTCGAGCTTGAGCACATCGGGGAGAACGAGCGGCAGGAGGGCGAGGGTGGTGGGGGACGCTTCCGCGTTCTCGATCACGACGCCCCAGCCGACGTCGTGGGCGGCGGCCAGGGCCTCGAGAAGCCGTGCAGGGGTAGCGGTCAGAGAGCCTTCCTTCGTCTCGATCATGACTCGCAGGTGTTCGAGCGCCTGTCTGGCAGAACCGAGCAGGTCAGGTGGGCAAGGCGCGAGCAGCGTCTCGGGCTCGAAGTTGAGGAAGATTGTCATCGACGGGTGGAGGCCGGCATCGAGCGCGGCCCCGCAGGCCGCCGCGGCGCAGATCCAGTCGAGCTCGACCAACCTGCCGGCGAGCCGTCCCGCGCGAAGCAGGTCAAGCGGTGCCTCGAGACGACTTCCTGCGGGCCCTCGCGTGAGCGCCTCGTAGCCGACGACCTCGGCGGTCTCCAGGTGGACGATCGGCTGGAAGAGGGTGTCCACCTGTCGAGCGGCGGTGACTGCGTTGGCCTTGGCGACGAGAGCGGAGGCATCGTCCTCGGCGAGCCCCAGAACCTCGCCGCGAGCGATCGGCGCACTGCGGTTGCGCGGCACTTCCCGTCCTGGTTCTTCTGCGCTCACGACCGAGCTCTACGGTTGGCAGCGCGCAGGACTGTGTCCGTTGGGGAGTATCCGCTCGGGGATCTCCTTCTTGGCTCAAGTTCTCGACCGGCGGCGTCGTTGTCCGAGACATGAGGACTCGGGGTCCGTGCTCTGCCGGCGGGTCGCGGGCTGTCGCGTCACGCACATCCTGGCCCGATGACTGTTCGATCCGTTGTCGTGACCCTGACGCGCCTCGGTGAAGTGAAGGAGACAGCCGTGAGCGGGGCGGGCAAGACCGCAGGGAGATCCGCGACCGGTGGCGTCGGTCAGCCGTCGCGCCGCAGCGTCGTACCGGACCACGCGCTCCTCCCGTTCAGGGATCCGCGCCTTTGGGCAGTCGGGGCGATGGTCGTCTCCGTCGCGCTGGTCCATCTTCTCGCCGATCTCGCGCAGGACCGGGGAGCATTCCCGCCCCCCGGCTTCGTGTGGATCCTCCTCTTCCTGGTGCCGACCGTCTACGCGGGCACGAGCTTCGGTCTCGTCGGCTCGCTCGCGACCGCGGCGAGCGGGGTCGTCGCGGTGCTGCCCGATCTGCTGCTCGCTTCGCACACCAGAACCGAGGCGTGGGGTGGGTGGTCCGCGGTTGCCATCGTGATCGTCGTTGCGGGCCTGCTCGGCAACCGCTTCGAGCAGGAGCGTCGACTGCGCGAGCAGATGGTCGAGGCCGAGCGCGACCGGATCATGGGTATCGTCGACGGGCAGCCCCTCACTTGGCGCCATCTCTTCGACGCCCTCCCCGCTGGCGTCGTCCTCGTCGACGCCAGGGGGGCGATCAAGGACGTAAACGCCCACCTCGAGAGACTCTCGGGGTACCGACGGGACGAGCTCGTCGACAACGAGGTCGAGGTGCTCGTGCCCAAGAGGTTGCGAGACCGCCACGCGGGGCAGCGAACTGAGCTTGCCGGAACCTCCCTGGTCCGGCCGCCCGGAGCGCGTCCGGGCTTCCAGTTGGAGCGTCAGGACGGCACCGAGGTTCCGGTCGACGTGACCCTCGCTGGGCTCGAGGGCACCCCGTTGCAAATCGCCATGGTTCTTGACGACAGCGCGCGAGTCGAGGCCGAACGCGCCCGGGTCGTCGCGGAGCGGCACTTTCGGCTCGCGTTCGAGAACAATGTCGCCGGCATGGCCATCGCCGACCTCGAGGGCCGCCTCCTCGACGTCAACCGCTCCTACTGCACCATGCTTGGGGTCGCCGCCGCGGACGTCCTCGGGCAGGACCTCCTCGAGCTCACGCACCCGGAGGACCGAGCCGCGACGGCAGAGCTGCACCGGCGGCTCATCGCCGGGGAGATCGAACATGCGGAGTACACCAAGCGGTACCTGCGCAGCGACCGCCAGGTCGTGCTCGCCAGCCTCCTGACCGGGATCGTGCGGGACGAGGGCGGTGTCCCGATGCTGCTCGTCGCATCGGTGAGAGACATCACCGAGGAGCGGGCACTCGCCGACCAGCTCTCCCACCAGATCCGCCACGACCCGCTCACCGGGCTCCCGAACCGGACGCTGTTCGAGGAGCGCCTCGCGCAGGCCGCTGCCAGGCAGGGGACACCGGGCCGGTGCGCGCTGGTGCTGCTCGACCTCGATGACTTCAAGGAGGTGAACGACACGCTTGGCTACGACATCGG
>JAKAOD010000254.1 GCA_021823365.1 Actinomycetes bacterium
CACCGAAACGTGAAGACCTCCGTGGTCGGGCTGCCCGGATTTGAACCGGGGACCTCTGCGTCCCGAACGCAGCGCGCTAACCAAACTGCGCCACAGCCCGTCGCCGGAAGTTGCCCGGCAGGGATCCAGACTATCCCAGGGTTCCCGCCTCCTCACCCGGCGGTGTCGTGCCGTCGGGCGGCGGTTCCTTCGAGGCGCCCGGTTCCTTCGAGGCGCCCGGTTCCGGCTCGGGCGGGGCGACCGGTTCCGGTTCGGACGAGGTGCCCGCTCCCGCGCCGGGATCCGTGCGCGTATCCGGCGCAAGAGGATCGGGCACGGTTCCCGAGCCGGCCAGCATGCTCTCCCCCTGTTCCTGCTGCCGCACGAGGACGCGCGCGATCCGGCGCTTGTCCATCTCCTGCACGGCCAGCTCCCAGCCGTCCACTCGCACGCTCTCCCCTTCCAAGGGAATGTGCCCCAGTGCGTCGAGGATGAAGCCTCCGAGGGTGATGTACTCGCCTTCCGGCACGTCGATTCCCAGCCGCTCGCGCACCTCGTCGACGTTGGTCTGGCCGTCGACGAGCCAGCGCATGCTGTCGATGCGCACGACCGAGGGACCTTCGTCGATGTCGAGCTCGTCGTGGAGCTCTCCCACGATGGGCTCGAGGAGGTCTTTCACGGTGAGCACGCCCGAGACGCCGCCGTACTCGTCGACGACCACCGCGAAGCCCCGCCGGTGTCGCCGCATCTCGACAAGGGCTGCGAGGATCGGGCGCGACTCGGGGACCACGTACGGCTGGCGGATGCGCAGGGAGATCTCGAGCGGCGAGAGGCCCGTGGGCTCGCGGCCTTCCGCCGTCTTGGCGACCGAAAGACGGGGACCTGAGGGCGGATGAGCCGCCGCAGCCGTCGGCGCAGTGCCGGTGGACGGGGGCCCCTGTGGTGGGCGGGGCTCGCCGAAGGGGAGCTCGTCTTCGGGACGGGCGATGTCGGCACCGAACAACCCGCCCCGCCACCGTCTCGAGCGGAACAGGTCGTTCACGTAGAGCACCCCGATCACGTCGTCGAGCCGCTCGTTCACCACCGGGTAGGCGCTGTGCCCGGATTCGCGCACGGCCCTCGCGACGTCGTCGGCAGACACGGGGATCGTGAGCGCCACCACGTCGGTGCGAGGCGTCATCACTTCGCGCACGTCCATGTCGCGCAGGCCCGCGACCGCCTCGACGATCACGCGCTCCTGCTCTGCGGCGACCGACCGTTCATAGGCAGCGTCGGTCCGCGTCCCCCGCTCCCGGGAATCCGCGTGGCCGCGGCGCCACGGGGCACGGCGGCGGCGGCCCGGCGCTCCGTCGTCTGGTGGCGGCCGGTTGGAGCGGCGGCCTTCCACGTGGCGCGGGTCAGCCGTCCCCGGTGCCAGGCGGCGACGGCTTTTCCGAGCCGACGAGCACGGGCACCGGCGCGTACGACTCGTCGTGATAGGTGCCTCCGTCGAGCAGCCGGCGCGTCGCTCGCCGGACGCGCAACGGGTCGAGCGGCTTCACGAGCCACCCCTCGGCCTCGGAGCGGCGGGCGAGGAACACGTCGGGGCGGCGGTCGAGCAGCATGAGCACCGGCACGTGGGGGACGTCGAGGTAGGACTCCTCGAGTCGCAGCTCCAGGCAGACGGCCATCCCTCCCATGCTGCCCATCTGCATGTCGACCACCACGAGGTCTGGTGGGTCGTCCCGCACGATCTGGGCGACGTGGCGCCCGGAGGGAGCCTCCAGCACCTCGACGCCGGGACCCTCGATGGCGGCGGCGATCTCGCGCCGCAGGCTCGGCGCGTCGCTCGCGACGAGGACACTGACCACGACGGGAGACTACCCGACTGCCGCGGTATCGCTCGCTGGCGGAGCATCGGAACCGTCGCCGGCCCGCGCGGCGCCGAACAGGGCGTCGGCGACCACGCCAAGCCCCTCCACGTCGTGGACGTCGGTTCCGAGCAGGGGCACGAGCCCGACCGGGGAAGGCCCGGTTGCGGCGACGAGCCCGGCGAAGGACTGCGCCTCCACGCCGGCGACGGCGTCGAGCTCACGAAGGTTGTCCTCGAGCACGGCGAGGGCGGTGCCGGCGGGTGCGGCCGGGAGCGCGATCCCGGCCGAGCCGAAGCGCGGGTGGACCCGGTTCACCACGAGCCCTGCGGCGCTCACCCCTCGCTCGATCAAGCGGGAGGTGAAGTACCCCGCCTCCTCCAGCGAGTCGGACCTCGGCGAGGTGACGACGACGTAGGCGGTTGCCGGGTCGGCGAGGAGCCTCCGCACCGCCCGCGCCCGTTCGTCGAAGCCGGCCTCCATCCCGGCGAACGCCTGGAAGAAGGCGACCGCGTCCTGCACGATCTCGGCACCGGCAACCCTCGAGATCGTCTTCAAGAGCGCCTGCGTGGCGACGTTCAGGGCCCTGAGCGAGAGGCGCGTGGGCATCATGAGGGCGCGGAAAAGCCGGTTCTCGAGGAACTGCGTGAGCCGCCTCGGTGCTTCGAGCAGGTCGAGCGCGTTGCGCGTCGGGGGCGTGTCGACGACGACGACGTCGAATTGCCCCGAGCCGGTGAGCTCGTAGAGCTTCTCCATCGCCATGTACTCCTGGGTGCCGGAGAGCGCCCCGGTCAGGTTCTGGTAGAGGCGGTTCGCCTTGATGGCGCTCGCCTGGTCGTTTGTCCGCGCGTAGCGCTCGACGAGCTCGTCGAAGGTGGTCTTGGAATCGAGCATGACCGCGTGGAGGGTGCCTGGCCAGTCGCCAGCGACCTCGATGGGCTCGTTCGGCAGTGACTCGACGCCCATGGCGTCGGCGAGCCGCCGCGCGGGGTCCACCGTCACCACGCACGAGCGGCGGCCCCGTCGCGCAGCTTCGAGGGCGAAGCTCGCCGAGACGGTCGTCTTCCCGACGCCACCGGGCCCGCAGCAGACGATGACGGTGCGTCGCTCTACGAGCTCGCCGAGCGTGCCCGGCACGGCCGTGCGGGTGTCCTCGACGGCGTGGGATGCGGACGCTGACCCGCCCGCCGACCCTGCCGCCGACCCGGGGGACCGGGCGGGGTCGCTCATCGGACGGCGTCCGGCAGGGGGAGGGCCTCGATCGCACGTGCCAGCGCAGCTGCGAGGCGGTCGAGCTCCGCGGGGCCGATCGCGGGCGCGAAGAGGCGCGGGAGGTGGAGCTGGGGGAGCGGCAGCTCGCGTGCGAGCCGTGCGACCTGCTCCTCGACGAGACCCAGCCGCCGGAGCCGGAAGGCGCGGGCGGCGTCGAGCGCGTCGAGCGCCGGTGCGCTGACCGCGATCCCCGTCTCGCGCGCGGCGTCGGCCGCGGGGACCTCGAGCTCGGACGGGCCGTCCTCGAAGCAGTTCACGACGACGGGGCCGAGATGGATCCCCACCCGGTCACGAAGGACCTGCGTGGCCTCGATCGTCTCGCTGACCGGCATCTCCTCGGGCAGGGTGACCGGGAGGACCCGGCAGCGCGCGGGGTCGCGCAGGAGCTCCACCACGTCGGAGGCCTGCTGGCGCACCGGGCCGCCCCGAGCGGCGTCGAGGAGACCGCTCGCCGAGGTGAGGAACGTCATCGCGTGGCCGGTGGCGGGTGCGTCGAGGACCACCACGTCGGCGACGCCGGCCCGCTCGAGCTGCTTCACCTTGCCGAGGACCAGCACGTCGCGGATTCCCGGGATCGCCGTCGCCACGACGTCGACCACGCCGCTCGAGACCAGCCGCTTGGAGACCCGCCGCAGACCGTGGTCGGCCAGGTACTCGAGGAGGGCGTCGTCGGGGGTGAGCCTCCTCGCCCAGACCGCCCCGGCGGGGGGCTTGCCGAGGGTCTCGGGTCCCTCGGGCCCGGCTCCGAGCAGCGTCACGGGCGCGTAGCCGAAGGGCCCCTCGCGCCCGAAGTAGGCGCCCAGGCCGTGCTTGCCCTCCAGCTCGACGACCAAGACGGACAGGCCGGCGGCGGCGGCGGCCGCGGCCAGCGTCGCCGTGATGGTGGTCTTGCCGACGCCCCCCTTGCCGGCGACCACCCATACCCGGCTCTGACGACACCATGCGGCGAGGTCCATCCCGGCCGAGCGTAGTTCCACGGGGTGGCACATCGGTCGGTCAGAGTGGAAAAGTCCCTGGTCAGCGCCCTTGTTCCAACTTGTGGGACGACGGTACTGTTGGCAACGCATGTGAAGGGGGGCGGTGCCGTGGCGATGCGGAGCGCACAAGGAGAGGCATGGCAGGCCAAGGCGGCCTGTCGGGGGCCCCAGTCGACCGCGTTCTTCCCGCCGGCGTACGCCGAGCGCAAGGATGAGCGTCTCGGGCGCGAGGCTCGGGCGAAGAGCATCTGCGCCGGGTGCATCGTGCGAGAGGAATGCCTCGACTACGCCATCAGGATCCGTGAGCCGCACGGGATCTGGGGCGGGCTGAACGAGGCGGAGCGGAAGCAGTTGCTGGACCGCCGTGCCGGCTGACGCGGCGCCGTCGCGGTCCGGGGCTCAGGGCCTGAGGCCGAGCGCGCCCGCGGCCGCAGTCACCCCTGAGCTCGTGCAGACCCGCGCCGGCAACCCGCCGTCGGCTCTGCAGATCACCGCCGAGAGGTAGTTCGCCGAGGCCACGATCGCCTGGGTGGCGGGGTCGGTCGGGTCGGCGAGCCCCGTCGCGATCTCGTTCGCATTGAGCTGCTGGAGGACGGAGGGCGAGAATTCGCCGCCCGTGACCACCGCCTCGTTGGCGACGTCGACGAACGGGACGATCCCGCCGGGGGCGCCAGGTGTCCTCCGGTCGTACTTCGCGAGGAGCGCCTTTTCCTGCGTCGTGAGGGGCTCGAGGACGGCATAGGCGGTCCCGGCGTCGTTCCTCTGGTCCCCGTAGTGCTCGACGAGGGTCGCGGCGAGGTACTTCGACTGGTAGCTGGCGCCGTAGAAGGTGAACGTGGGCGTGTTGGGGAACGCCTCGTCGGAGCCGGACTGGGATGCGTAGAGCGTGTCGCCGAACGTGCCGAACCGGGAGAGCGCGGCGACCAGCGCCCATCGCTCGGCAGCGCAGTACGGGCAGAACTCGTTCCCCACGAAGAGGATGTCAGGCTTGCCCCCCGAGGTGAGCCGAGGCTGGCCGCGCAAGAGGGCGGGCGGTGTCAGCGTCGCGTCGGAAGACGTCACGCCCACCGTGTCGTAGACGGAGCCCGGGATCGTCGTGATGGCCTTCACGACCGAGGGCGAGGCGGGCGCGAGGGACACCGCGGCCGACGGTGTGGAGGTCGGCGGGGTAGCCGTGACCTTGATCACGATCAGCGCGGCCACGATGACGAGCACGAGC
>JAKAOD010000255.1 GCA_021823365.1 Actinomycetes bacterium
GTCCCGCACCGCGGCCGCCGCGTCCGGCGTCCCCAGCGCGAACAGGACGCTCGCCGTCTTCGGCGCGGCGAACGTGAGGTCGTACGCGCGCACGGCCGACTCCCGCACCCGGAGCCGGTGGGTCTCGGAGGGGTGGCAGCCCGAGAGCACCGCTGCGAACTGGGCCGCCTCCACGCGCCCGCAGAGCCCGAGCCCGGCGGCGGCGGTGCCGAGCCAACGCGACGGCAGCGGACCGGGCCGGTTCTCGCCGGTGTGGAACGCGGCGGCGTCGAACTCGAGATCCCGATCCGAGAGGTAGTAGCGCCCCGTCGGGTCCGTGACGCGGGCGACCCTGAGCACCGCAGGTCACCCTGGCGGCGGCAGGGGCGCAGCCGCCCCCGGCGACCGAAGGGCACGTTCTACCGCTTCATACGATCTCATACCCTTTCATATTACCGATACCGGGCACGCAACAGACGCGTCGCCGCCTCCCGGCCGACGGAGCCGAGCTCGGGCGGCGCCAGCACCCGTGCTCGGGGGCCGGCTTGGAGGAGGAGCCGCTCGAGCCACGCACGGCCTCCCACCGCGACGACGACCCTGACGGCGTCGCCGGGACCCTCTTCTCTCGAGAGCACGGGGACCGAGTCGGCGACCCAGCGCGCGTCGCCGCGGAGCTCGAGCGTCACCTTCTCGGCCCCGGGCCCAGGGACGAACGCCCGGTCGCCCGAGTGGCCGGAGTGGCCCGAGTGGCCGGCGTCCCCCGCGTGGCCCGAGTGGCCGGCGTCCCCCGCGTGGCCCGAGTGGCCCCCCCCACGCGCGGTGACCGGGCGCCCGGCCGGCCGGACCCGGCGGATCCGGTCGACGCGGAAGCGTCGCACCCCCTCGGCTCGGTGGCAGTAGGCGTCCAGGTACCAGTGGCCGTCGAGCGAGAGCACCTCGAGCGGCTCGACGACGCGCTCGGTCGTCTCGTCGGTCGACGCCGAGTGGTACACGATGTCGGCCTGCTCGCCCGCGGTGGCGAGCGCCGTCACCTCGTCGAGGAGCGGAGGGGCGTCGATCCGGATCACGAGGCGGCCGTCGTCGCCGAGCAGCGCCTCGAGCTTGCCCAACGCGCGCGCGAGCGCCCCGTCGCGGTCCGCGCCCGGGACCGCAAGGATCGTGCGTGCCGATGCCGCGAGCGCCAGGCCCTCGGCGGGGGTGAGCCGGCGCGGACGGGCGAGCTCCTTGGGCAGGGAGGCCCGGACGGTCTCGTCGCTCACGACGATCTCGAGCAGCGTGTCGGGCGTGTACGGGGGGATGCCGCAGCAGGCGGCGAGCTCGAGCTCGTGGACCACCTCGCCCGGGCTCATGTCGAAACGGCTCGACAGCTCCGGGATCGGCACCTCGCCCGCCTCCGCGAGCCAGGCCACGATCGCGAGCAGCCGGCGGAGCCGTGCGCTCGCCGCGCCGCCAGGATGGCGCGCTCCAGCACGCCGGGGGACGGGGGCCGCATCGGCGGCGGTGCCGGTCGGCGCGGCGGCAGACCCGGCCGCCCCCCGCGCAGAGGCGCCCTCCTGCGACGCGGGGGCGCCGGCCGCGATCTCCTCCAGCCACGACACGACGGCCGCCCGGGACTGCGGGGGGCCGGCCACCTCTGCGTGGTCGAGCAGCCCGAGGACCCACGAGCGCAAGACGGCGAAGCTGCTCACGCCGAGCTGCACCAGCACCGACCCCTCCGGCGTGCGCTCGACGACCGCGCGCTCCCCCACCTCCGCTGCGACGCGCGGCCCTTCGACCGCATCGACGCGGACGAGGACCTGCTCGGCCTCCTCGTCGTCCCGCCAGGGGTCGAGCGCGACGTCGTCCCCGGTGTAGCCCTCGGGCACCGTCCCGCTCCCCGGCGGGCCCGCCGCGACGCGCGAGTCGACGCGGTCGACGCGGTAGGTGCGCGGCGCGGCGCGCTCGCGGTCCCAACCTGCCAGGTACCACCGGCCCCCGCGGAACTGGAGCGTCGCGGGGGCCACGATCCGCGCGGCGCCGCGGTAGGAGAAGCGGACCTCGGCCTGGGTGCGAACGGCGTCGAAGAGCGGGACGAGCGCAGCCGGTGCGTCGACCTGCGCGACGGCGTGGGCCTCCGCGACGCCCCACGCGCCCAGCTTCGCCAGCGCGTTCCTCCCGCTCGGGTCCCCGAGCTCCACGCCCGCGACGGCGAGGTGCAGCGCCGCCTGCTCGTCGGGCTCGAGCTCGGGATCGGGCAGGTAGAAGGCGTCGGGGTCGATGCGGTACCCGTACTGGTCGGGACCCTCCACCGGCTCGGTCACGACGGGGATCCCCTCGTCGCGCAGGATCCTCTTGTCGCGCTCGAACGCCTGGCGGCGGGCCGCGTGCGACGCGGGGTACCCGGGGACCGCGACCGCGATCTCATCCAGCGTGCGCGGCCGGCGCGCGTCGAGCAGCACCAGCACGAGGTCCGTCAGCCGTTCGAGGCGGTCGAGGGTCGCCACCGCGTCAAGCGTACGGCGCGTGCGCGCGGGTGACGGTGGGCAGGGGAAGCTTCGCCCTTGCACGCCGCGGCCCTGCGCGCCGCGGCCCTGCGCCTCGGGGCGACCGGCTCAGTGCACGTACTTGATGTAGGTGAGCATCGGCAGGTACAGGCTGATGATCACCGTGCCGACGACGCCTCCCATCATCACGACGAGGAGCGGCTCGAGGATCGACGAGAGGTTGTCGACGGTCTGGTCGACCTCGCCCTGGTAGTAGGAGGCGGCCTTGTCGAGCATGTCGTCGAGCGCGCCGGTCTGCTCACCGACCTCGACCATCTGGACCATGAGCTGGGGGAACAGCGGGTTGGCCCGCATCGGGTCGGCGAACGGCCGTCCCTCGCGCACGGCCCGCTTGATCTCCTGGGTCGCCTTGGCGAAGACCGCGCTCCCGGTCGCCCGGGCGACGATGTCGAGCGACTCGAGGACGGGCACCCCCGACCTCGCGAGCGAGGCGAGCGTGAAGGAGAAGCGCGCGAGCGCGGTCTTGTGGAAGAGCGGCCCGAAGATCGGTGGGCGGAGCTTCAGCGCGTCCCACTTCTCGCGGCCGCGTTCGGTCCCGATCCAGCGCCGCACCCCGACGATCGTGGCGACGAGGACCCCGACGACGATCCCGACACGCCAGCTCGCCAGCGTGTTGGAGATCTCGATGACGATCCGGGTCGGCACCGGCAACGGGGCGTTCAGCGTCACGAAGAGGTTCTTGAAGACGGGGACGATCACCATCATCATCACGACGAACAGGATCGAGATGACGCTCACCACGACGACGGGGTAGGTCATCGCGCCGCGGATCTTGCGGGAGATGGCCACCTGCTTCTCGAGCGCTGTGGCGACCGACTTGAGCACGACGTCGATCGACCCGCCGACCTCCCCGGCGCGGACCATCGACACGTACAGCTCGTCGAAGACCTTCGGGTGCTTCGCCAGCGCCTCCGAGAGCGAGAGACCGCTCTCCACGGCCTCGTGGACCTCGCGGATGACCCGGCTGAAGTGCTTGTTGGCGACCTGGGCCGAGAGCACCGTGAGTGAGCGGCTGATGGACAGGCCGGACTCGACCATCGTGGCGAACTGCCGGGTGAACGCCGCGATCTCCTTGCCCTTGATCCGGTCGGTGATCCCGGGGATCTCCATGTCGGTCCGGAAGCCGGCGCGCGCCGGCATGACCGAGACCGGCAGGTACCCCATCGAGCGCAGCCGGCCCACGACGAGGGCGAGGTTGTCGCCGTCGAGCGACCCTTCGATCAGGTTGCCGCTCCGGTCGCGCACCTTGTAGTCGAACGTGGTGGCCATGGCCTACCTCCCCACCAAGTGGCTGCGGAGGTCCTCCGCGCTGCGGCATCGGTCGATCGCGACCCCTTCGCTCACGGCACGCTCGCGCACCAGCTGCGCCAGGCTCTGGTCCATGGTCTGCATGCCGTGCTGGGCACCGGTCTGCATCAGCGAGTAGATCTGGTGGGTCTTCGCCCCGCGGATGAGGTTCTGGACCGCCGGCGTGCACATGAGGACCTCCGACGCGACTCGCCTCCCCTTCATGTCCTCGGTCGGCACCAGCTGCTGGGTGACCACGCCGGCGAGCGAGGACGCGATCTGGATGCGGATCTGCTCCTGCTGGCTCGGCGGGAACACGTCGATCATCCGGTCGACCGTCGACGGGGCGTCCTGGGTGTGCAGGGTCGCGAACACGAGGTGGCCGGTCTCCGCCGCCGTGAGCGCGGTCGCGATGGTCTCGAGGTCGCGCATCTCGCCGACCAGGATCACGTCGGGGTCCTGGCGGAGCGCGCGCCGCAGCGCCTCGGCGAAGGACTTCGTGTCCTGACCCACCTCGCGCTGGGTGATGATCGAGCGCTTGTGCTCGTGGATGAACTCGATCGGGTCCTCGACGGTGACCACGTGCACCGGCCGCGTGCGGTTGATGACGTCGATCAGCGCCGCGAGGGTCGTCGACTTGCCCGAGCCCGTCGGTCCGGTCACGAGCACGAGGCCGCGCCGCAGGCGTGCGAAGGTCCCGACCGCGCTCGGGAGCCCGAGGGTATCGAGCTCGGGGGCCTGGTTCGGGATCGGCCGGAGGGCCACCCGGACCGTGCCGCGCTGGAGGCACACGTTGACACGGAACCTCCCCACGTTGGCGATCTCGTGCGACGTGTCGAGCTCGTGCTCTGCTTCGAACTGCTCGCGCTGCGACTGGGTCAAGATGCCGTAGACGAGGTTCCTCAGGGCCTCGGGGTCGAGCCGCCCCACCTCCTCCATCGGCCGGAGCGCCCCGTGCAGGCGGATGGTCGGCGGCATGTTCGCGGTGAGGTGGAGGTCCGACGCGCCCACCCGCACGGCGTAGCGGAGGAGGTCGTCGACGTGCAGGGGCAGCGGCCCCGTGGACATGGAGACCAGGGGCTGTGGCGCCGTGCCGTTCAGCCCGTCGATGGAGACGTCGGTCATGCCACCACCCTCAGGACTTCCTCCAGGGTCGTGTAGCCGGTGATGGCCTTGCGGAGGCCGTCCTGGCGCAGCGTCCGCATCCCTTGCTCGACCGCCTGGCGCTCCATCGCGAGGATCGACCGCTGCTCGATGATCATCCGCTGGACTTCTTCGGTCATCGACATCACCTCTCCGAGGAGCATCCGTCCGTAGTACCCGGTGTTGGCGCAGGTCCCGCAGCCGGCCGCGCGGTACAGGCGCGAGACGTCGAGACCCTCGAGGTCCGTCTCCTTGTAACCGGCCGCGTAGAAGTCGGCGAGCGACGCGTCGTACGCCACCTTGCAGCGGCTGCAGAGCACCCG
>JAKAOD010000256.1:0-1799 GCA_021823365.1 Actinomycetes bacterium
GGTCTCACCCGGGCGGTGGCGTGGCGCTTCCTCCTCACCTTGGTCGAGCTCGGCTACGTGCGAAGCGAGGGACGCTCCTTCTCGTTGCGGCCGCGCATCCTGGAGCTCGGCTACAGCTACCTTTCAGGGCTCACCTTCCCTGAGATCGCGCAGCCCTACATGGAGGAGCTCTCGGCCAGGGTGCAGGAGTCGACCAGCGCGGCCGTCCTCGACGGTGACGAGATCGTCTACGTCGCGAACGTCGCCCCACGCCGGGTCATGACCATCAACGTCCCGATCGGCGGCAGGGATCCTGCGTACTGCACGTCGCTCGGGCGGGTGCTCCTCGCGCGCTCGAGCGACGAGGAGATCGACGCGTACTTGAAGAGGGTCGTCCTGGAGCGGCTCACCGACTCGACTGTCACCGACCCCACCGAGTTGAGGAAGGTGCTCCTCCAGGTACGCGCTCAGGGTTACGCGCTGTTGGACCAGGAGCTCGAGGACGGGCTCGGCGCCATCGCGGTTCCGGTTCACGACGCGAACGGCGCAGTGGTGGCCGCAATGAACGTCAGTGCCTACACGCTACGCGCGAGCTCCGACGTTTTCCTCTGCGAGTTCCTTCCCGCGCTCCAAGAGACCGTCATGCGGCTCGAAGAAGAAGTCCGCGTCTCCGTGCAGCTCAAGGCGTCGATGTCGTGAGCGCCGCCTCGGGCGCGGCGTCGGACCCCTCGGCATGCCCGGCGGAGGGCATCGCCGCGAGTGTGGCGAGCGGTGCCGGGAGGCAGGGCGCCTGGGGCGCGAACCCCGAGCGGGTACCGAGCGGCTCGCCCGAGACGCGCCGAGCGATCTCCGCGAGCACCGGACCGCAGTAACGGCCCTGGCACTTGCCCATCCCGGCCCGCGTGAGACGCTTGAGCGCACCCGCAGAGGCCGACCACGACGAGCCGGCGGCAGTGAGCTGGCCCAGGGTGACCTCCTCGCAGCGGCACACCACCGTGCTCGAGCTCGCAAGCTGGTCCACCAGGCGCGGACCGTCGAACAGCCGCCACAACGAGCGCTGGAAGCGCTCGTGTCGGGCGAGCTCGTGGGCGAGTCGTCGCTCCTTCCCTGCGGTCCCGGAGGCGACGTGCCCGACCGAGCGCGCCGCGTCGATTCCAGCGAGGGTCCCCATCGCCTGAGCCGCCTGCGCGCCGGCGACCCGTCCGCCGTCGCCCGCGCTCCACACCCGTTGCACCGAGGTCCTGCCTCGGCGATCGCGCAGCACGGTCACGGTTCCGGTGCGCGCGTCGACGGCCTGGGCACAGCCCAGCGCCCTCGCGAGCTCGACGGAGGGGACGAAGCCGTGGCCGACGCACACCGAGTCCACGCGGAACCGCCGGCGCCCAGCGTCGATCGGGCGGCCGTCGGGGTCGAGGCGGGCCACCTCCGCCCACTCCACCCTGCCGTCGCCTCCCGCCGCGACGACAGCGGAGCGTGCGAGCAGCTCGACCCCCGCGAGGTCGCGCAGGTAGCCGAGCCCCTGGTGGGCGTCGCGCGGCGAGGACGCGAGCAGACCGACGAGGTGCAGAGCCGCCGCGAGGCGGAACAGGGGCGCGGTCTCGGCCACCGCCACCACGTCGACGCCGGCCGAGCGGAGCTCCGCGGCGACCTGGAGGTTCAGCGGACCGTTCCCCGAGACGAGCACGCGCCGCCCGGCAGCGACGAGGTACGAGCGCAGGAGCGTCTGCGCCGCCCCGGTGGTCATGACCCCCGGCAGCGTCCAGCCCGGGAACGGGACGCCACGTTCGTACGCGCCCGTCGCGAGCACGAGCGCGTGCCCT
>JAKAOD010000256.1:1809-5275 GCA_021823365.1 Actinomycetes bacterium
GGGCGTGCCCTCTGATCGCGTACCGGCGGGTCGGGGACGTCGCGTGGAGGTGGCCGGGCCCGGTCGCGCCCCACACCACGGTCTCTCGCAGCGCGCGGACCGGGGACGCCGCCACGCGTCCGAGGAGCGCCCGACCCGCCCGGTACTGCGCGTCGAGCGCCGCGTCGTCCAGTGAGAAGCCTTCCCCGGGCTGCTTGAAGTACTGCCCGCCCCCAGTCCGGCGGTTGTCGACCAGGAGCACGCTCGCGGACGCGCTCGACGCGGCGAGCGCCGCCGCGAGGCCTGCGGGGCCGGCGCCCACGATCACCACGTCGGCCTCCAGCTCATCTTCGGGGAGGTCCGGGGCTGCGGGCTCGGCCTGGTCGAGCGCGCGCATCGCGGGGTCCTTCGCCACGCGGAGCCCGGAGACGACCTTCTCCATGCACGCGAGCCGGCCGCCGCGCCCGTCGATGGTCAGCGAGCAGTCGGTACACACGCCCATTCCGCAGAAGATCCCCCGCTCACCGGTGGCGCGGGTCGAGCGACAAGCCAGCTTGCCGGCTGCGACCAGGGCCGCGGCGACGCTCTCCCCGCAACGCGCGCGGATCGTCTCGCCCTCGAAGGTGAACTCGGCGTCTTCGGGCGCCGGGTCGATCCCGGGCTTCCCGACGCGCACGCAGACCGGGGCGGCGGCAGTGGTCCCTTCGCCCCGCGCCGCCGCGCCCCCGCGCCCACCCGGCCGGCCGGGCAGCCTCGGCAGCCTCGGCAACCTCACGGCGCCCGGCGTTTTGCCCGGTAGGCGCGCCAGGTGGTCGCCCAGCGCGCGGGGTCGTCCAGCGCGCTGCCGTCGACGCGATGGGTGACCTGGTGGTGCGGTGCCGTGCGGACCACTTCGGGGTGCTCGTAGGCCTCGGCGCACACGAGCGCGAGCACCCCGAGCCACTCGTCGACGTCCTCTTTGGACCAGAGCTCCCCCGCTTCGGGGGTGAACGGCTCGGGCACGATCCACGGCTCGTGGCTGAGCCAGAAGGCGTCGATCCCGAAGTCCGTCATGCGATGCTGCACGTCGACGGCGCCGACGCCGGTCTCCTCGGCGAGCGCCTCCAGGCTGTAGCGGCACATCTCGAGGCGGTGGGCACCCGTCTCCGGGTTCGACCGGGTGACCCCCCGTATCGATCTCAGGCGCGCGTCGATGTAGTTGCTCATGAGCACCGAGAGGTCGGACGCCTCGCCGATGCCCTCCGCGCCCATGGCGCGCACCCACGCGTAGGCCTTCACGACCTGGGGGAGGTTGCCCAGGTACTCTCGGACCCGTCCGACGCCGCGCTCGGGCTCCACGAGTCGGAAGCGCACGTCGGACCGGCCGAAAGCGGGCAGATCGAAGCCAGCTCCGTGAGGGTCGGGTTCGCCGTCGAGCCCGTCGGCCACGACGAGCGGTCCGGGAAGGTAGGGCGCGAGGCGATCGGAGCAGCCGTAGGCGCCGACCGCGGGACCGTTGCCCTTGGGGGCTCCGAAGGTCTTGTGCAGCATGAACATGCACGCGTCGAAGCCGAGGTCCGCGGCGCGGAGCTTGCCCATCACGCCGTTGAAGTTGGCGTGGTCGTAGAAGCACAGCCCGCCGACTGCGTGGACCGCTTCGACCCACTCTGCGATGTCGGGGTTGTAGATCCCCATGTCGTCGGGGTTGTTCACCATGAGCGCGGCGGTGCGCTCGGAGACCGCCCCGCGCAGCGCGCCGAGCGACGCCCGCCCCCCCTCTTCGAGCGGGAGGGTGATCACCTTGAAGCCGGCGGCGGCCGCGGTCGCTGCATTGCACGGGTGCGCTTGGATCGTGGTCACGACCTCGTCGCGCTGGGCGAGCTCGCAACGGTCGGCGTGGTACGCGCGGGTCATGCAGGCATGGAGCCAAGCCGCGTCGGCTCCGCCGCCGGGCTGGAACACGAAGCGGTCCATCCCGGACAGCTCCCGCAGGGCGAGGTCGAGGCGGTAGACGATCTCCAAGAGGCCCTGCATCGTCTCCTCGTGCTGCAGCGGGTGCACCTCACGAACCTCGGGGAGTGAGGTGAGGCTCTCGGAGAGCGCGGGGTTGTACTTCATCGTGCAGGTCCCGAAGAGGCTGACGCCCATCATCCCGAGGGTCTGCTGGGACAGATGAAGGTAGTGACGCAGGACCTCCCACTCGCTCAGTTCGGGCAGCGACGGCGGAACCCGCCGGCGCGCCGCAGGGGCCACCAGTGCGAGGGGATCTCCTGCTGCCGCGGCCACCTCGGGCTCGACCCCGGGGACGATCACCCCGCGGCGTCCGGGGTGGCCGAGCTCGTGGACGAGTGGTTCGTCCCACACGGCGGCGTGGTAGCGGCGCCCGCCGGGCCCGCTCATCGTCCGGCTCCGTCGCCAGCGTGCGGAGCGGACGGTTCGCCGAGCACCTCTCCGAGCACGTCTACGAGGCGCTCGACGTCTGCGGCCGTGTGCAGCTCGGTCAGGCAGTAGAGCGCGGACTGCCCGAGCTCGGGAAACGTCTCCGACAGGTCGAGGCCGCCGAAGATGCCGCGGCGGCGCAGGGCGTCGTTGACCTCTGCGACGCGCAGTCCGGTGCCGCCGAAGTCGACGACGAGCTCCTTGAAGAAGCCCGACGGGAAGCGGACGCGCACCCCCGGCAGCGCGGCGAGGCGCCGTGCCGCGTGGTGGCTTCGCTGCAGGACCGCCGCGCCGACGTCGGCGAACCCCTGCGGCCCCATCACGGCCATGTAGGCCGCGTTCGCGATCGACCACATGTAGACGGAGTTCCCGGTCCAGTCGTTGCCCTGCTCCCTCGCGCCGTACGAGGTCTGAGCGAAGAGGCTGATGCCGTACCCGCGCTCGCCTTCCTGGGTCGTGTCGCACAGGCTCACCTGCAGGGTGGGGAACTCACGGGCGTAGCGCTCCTCGTCGCGGCTGGCAATGAAGCCGCCGGCGCCGCCGCCCGCGTTCAGGTGGACGCCGAGCGACTGGATCGTCCCGACGGCGAGGCCGATCCCGAGCTCGCCGGGCGGCGCGAGCACCCCCAGGGAGAGCGGGTCGACGCCCAGCACCAGCTCCGCACCCGCGTCGGAGACCATCGCGACCGCCTCGCCGACCTGGTCCTCCACGACGCCGAAGAAGTTCGGGTTCTCGACGTACACCGCGGCCACGTCCGGGGACAGATTGGCGGCGAGGTCGTCGAGGTCCACGCGCCCGTCGCTCCGCCGCCAGGCGACGGTCCCCAGCTCGAGGTGGGGCGCGAGCTCCGGGCTACCGCAGTAGTTGGCGATCACCGCGCGGCGCTCGGGGTCGAGAGCCTCGGGGACGAGGACGCGCCGGCGCCCGGTCATGCGGGCGGCCATGCGCAGCGCGTGGCCTGCAGCGCACCCCCCGCTGTAGACGGGGAGCACGACGAAGTCGAGGTCGAGCAGCTCGGCGAGCTCGCTCGCGTACTCGAACCACGCCTGGAAGCGTCCCTGGTCGGACG
>JAKAOD010000257.1 GCA_021823365.1 Actinomycetes bacterium
CTCTTCGATCGCGGCACGCAGCTGCTGGTCGTCGAGGTCGTCACCGGTCACGGTTACGAGCTTCGCCTCGAGGTCCACCTGGACGCCCGCCACTCCGGCGACCGCGCCGAGCTCGCTCGACACCGCGTGCTTGCAGTGGTCACACGTCATCCCGGGAACGCTGTAGGTCATCGTCTCGGTCGTCACGGCCTCCTCCCGTCGCCGGCGGCATATACCCTACCCCAGTATTCTATAGGTGCGGAGCAGTCACCCCTTCCTGTTCGGCGCCCGGCGGTCGTCCGACTCCGTCCCTGGCGCGGCGGCCGGTCTGGGTGCGGCGGCCACAGTCACCGACCTCGCACCTACGGGCGGCACAGGATGGCGAATAACGGATCGGACGCGGCGACGCCGTTCGGCGCCCGGACCGGCACCACCGCAGGTCGCCGCCCCAGGGAGGGCGCCCACGGCGACCACCGGTCGCCGGACATGCGATCGGTCGTGGCAGCACGGCGAGCGGCTTGGACGCCGAGGTGGCGGGCGAGCAGGACGGCAGCGACGATGGCGCTGGCCGTCGTCGTGGCAACCTCGAGGCTCCATTGCATGTGTCCATCGTCGACGGCCGATACACCCGGGGGGTAGGGCCTTTCGTCCCGACAGTCCCAAGATCCCGTGGTCCTTCGCACGGATAAGGAAACCGCTGTACCCTCACGCCTCGGGCCACGCCGGCCGGAGCCGACCGGCGAGCGGTCCTCGGGCCACAGGATGAGTGGCGAGGCGCCGGCTCCAGGCTTTGAGGATCGCTGGGACGACGCAAGATGAACGGAGTCGCGATGACGCAACGCTCTGTCGAGATCGAGATCGAGACCGACGACGGGACCTGCCCGGCCGCGCTCAGCAGTCCCGACGGGGAGGGACCCTGGCCGGCGGTGATCATGTACGCCGACGCCGCGGGCTTGCGGGACACCATGCGACAGATGGGCGAGCGGCTCTCGGAGCTTGGCTACGTCGTCCTGGTGCCCGACTTCTATTACCGCCTCGGGACCTACGACCCCATCGACCTGCGCACTGCGTTCGCCACGAAGGAAAGCGCCGAAAAGCTCATGGCCATGATGCGCAGCTACACAGCGGACAAGGTCGTCCGCGACGCCGCCGCCTTCGCCGGCTACCTCGAGTCGCTCCCCGGGACGAAGCCTGGCGGCATAGGCACCACCGGGTATTGCATGGGCGGCCGGCTCTCGCTCATCACCGCTGCGGGCCTCGGCGCGCGCGTCGCTGCGGCGGCCTCCTTCCACGGCGGCAACCTCGCCAAAGCCGACGACCCCGACAGCCCCCACCACAAAGCCGGCGCCATCAAGGCGGCCGTGTACGCGGCAGGGGCGGTCGAGGACCAGTCGTTCCCAGAGGAGCAGAAGAACCTGTTGGAGGAGTCTCTCAACAAGGCCGGCGTCGCCCACACCATCGAGACCTATCAAGCGCACCACGGCTTCGCCGTCCCCGACAACCCGGCCTTCGACGCAGGCGCCGCCGAGCGCCACTGGAAGGCTACGGAGCGGTTCTTCGGAACAGCCCTCGGGGGCAGACGGCCGGGTTCCTGAGCCGCTCCATTCGCCGTGCGCCCGCAGGGACGGCGATCCGGCGGCACTTCACCGACGGCCGGACCCGCCATTCGCCGTGCGCCCGCAGGGACGGCGGTCTCCCGGGACGGTGGAGCGGCATGGAGCAGCGCTGCGTCGCCTCGGCCTCCGCCGCCCCCCTGCGCCCACCGCGCCCCCTGCGCCCACCGCGCCCACCGCTGCCGCTGCCGCTCCGCCCACCAGGACCCCACCGCTGGCGCTGGCGCTGGCGCTGCCGCTGGCGCGCCCGGCCGCCGGTGGCCGGTAGCCTTGGGCCGGACCGTGACTGGCGCTTGGGTGGGTGACCACCGGGGAGCGGTCCCGTCGTCGTGACGATGAGCCGCGCGCCTGGGTGCCCGAGCAGGAGTGACGAGGAGGTTCAGCGTGTCCGAGCGCCCGTCGGCCGTCGCGGCCATGTCTGTTGAGTCCGAGGCGTGGAACGCCGCCTTGGCCGTCGTTTCGTCCGTCGAGCCGTCGGTCGCCGCGGCGATCCGCGCCGAGCTCGACGACCAACGTCGGTCGCTCAAGCTGATCGCCAGCGAAAACTACGCCTCTCCCGCAGTGCTGCTCGCCATGGGGACCTGGCTGAGCGACAAGTACGCCGAGGGGACGATCGGGCGGCGCATGTACGCAGGCTGCCGCAACGTCGACACGGTCGAGCGCCTCGCCGCCGAGCACGCCCGCGCGCTCTTCGGCGCCGATCACGCCTATGTCCAGCCGCACTCGGGCATCGATGCCAACCTGGTGGCCTACTGGGCGGTGCTGGCGAGCCGCGTCGAGTCCCCGGCGCTCGCCGCCGCAGGCGCCGCCCACGTCGACGCGCTGACCGATGAGCAGTGGGCCGCTCTTCGCCACGCGCTCGGCGACCAGCGGATGATCGGGATGTCGCTCGACGCCGGCGGACATCTCACGCACGGATTTCGCCGGAACATCTCGGGCAAGATGTTCGACCAGCGTAGCTACGGCACCGACCCGGCGACGGGGCTGATCGACTACTCGGCGGTACGCGATCTCGCCCGCTCGTTCCGCCCCCTGATCGTCGTCGCGGGATACTCGGCCTACCCTCGTCTCATCAACTTCGCGGCGATGCGCGAGATCGCCGACGAGGTCGGTGCCGTGCTCCTGGTCGACATGGCGCACTTCGCCGGGCTCGTCGCCGGTGGCATCCTGGCCGGGGACTTCGACCCCGTTCCTCACGCCCAGGTCGTCACCTCGACGACGCACAAGTCTCTGCGCGGGCCGCGTGGCGGCATAGTGCTCTGCGAGACGGCGCTCGCCGAGCACGTCGACCGGGGGTGCCCGATGGTCCTCGGCGGGCCCCTGCCGCACATCATGGCTGCCAAGGCCGTCGCCCTCGCCGAGGCGCGCCAGCCCGAGTTCCGCGCCTACGCCAGGACCGTCGTCGAGAACTCCCGGGCCCTCGCCGAAGGGCTGCTCTCTCGGGACGCTCGCCTCGTCACCGGAGGGACGGACAACCACCTCGTCCTGCTCGACACGACCCCCTACGGCATCACCGGCCGCCAGGCGGAGGCGGCCCTGCTCGACGCCGGCATCGTCACAAACCGCAACAGCATCCCCGCCGACCCCAACGGCCCCTGGTACACCTCGGGCGTCCGCCTCGGTACCCCTGCGCTGACGACCCGGGGGCTCTCTCCGGCGGAAATGGACGAGATCGCCGACATGATCGTCGCCGTCCTCGGGGCGACCACCCCGGCACCGACGCCTGACGGGGGCGCTTCCAAGGCGCACTACCGCATGGACGACAAGGTTGCGGCCGCCGTCGCCAGACGGGCGGAAGAGCTCCTCGCTCCGCATCCCCTCTACCCGAGCGTGACGCTCGCGTAGTACGCCCTTCGGCCCTGGCCGTGGCCCTGGCCCTGGCCCTGGCCCTGGCTCTGGCCCCTGCTCCGGCCCTGGCCTCGGCCCCGATCCCGGTCCGGCGTCGTCGGGCGAGCGGGTAGCATCCGAGGCGACCATGGTTCCTTCGCTAGGCAGTCGCGCCGGGAACTGGAGCGGGCCGGCCATCGTCGTCGAGGGCGTGCATAGGTCCTTCGGCGACGTCCACGCCCTGGCCGGCATCGATCTCGTCGTCGAGCGCGGCCGCGTGCTCGGGCTCCTCGGACCGAACGGCGCAGGAAAGACGACGGCGGTGAAGATCCTCACGACGCTGCTCACGCCCGACCGGGGGCGCGCGCTGGTCGAAGGCCGCGACGTCGTCCGCTCACCCTCCTCGGTGCGAGAGGTCATCGGCCTCGCCGGCCAATCGACAGCGATCCAGGAGGAGCTGACCGGCCGGGAGAATCTCGAGATCATGGGCCGGCTCTACCATCTCGACCCTGAGACGCGGGCACGACGAGCCGGCGAGCTCCTCGAGCGCTTCGGCCTCGTGGACGCGGCCGACCGGCCGACCAAGGGCTACTCCGGCGGCATGCAAAGGCGCCTCGACCTCGCGCTCAGCCTCGTGTCGCTCCCGTCGGTGCTGTTCCTCGACGAGCCGACCACCGGTCTCGACCCCCGCAGCCGCAACGGGATGTGGGAGGTCATCCGCGAGCTCGTTGCGAGCGGGACGACGCTGCTGCTCACCACGCAGTACCTCGAGGAGGCCGACGAGCTGGCCGACGAGATCGTGGTGATCGACCGCGGCACGGTGATCGCCGCGGGCACCGCCCGAGAACTGAAGAACCGGGTCGGTGGCGACGTGGTCCAGTTCCAGGTCGTCGAGCGCGCGCGACTGGAGGACGCCACCGAGGCGGTGCGAGGCCTCTCCGGGGCCGAGCCCCTCGTCGACGTCGAGACCGCGGCCATCAGCCTGCGCGTCGGCGACCAGGGGTCGCAGACCCTCGTGGAGACGGTCCGCCGGCTCGACGCCCTCGGCATCCACACCGAAGGGTTGAGCGTCCGCCATCCTTCGCTCGACGACGTCTTCCTCAGCCTCACCGGCCACGGCGCCGAGGAGGAGCAGCCCGCTCCTGCGCGGCGGGGCCGCGGCGCGCCTCGCCCGAGCTGATCGGATCGGATCTCCATGACCACTTCCGCCTTCTCCGAGCTCGTCGCCCTCGACATCCCGCACCCCCCGGCGCTCGAGCGCCTGCGGCTCGGCATCGCCGACACCGCGGCCCTCACGCGCCGGGACCTGCTCATCTGGCTGCGGAACCCCGCCTTCATCTTCTTCACCATCATCCAGCCGGTGATGTTCGTGCTCCTGTTCCGCTACGTCTTCGGCGGCGCCATTCCCGTCTCCGTTCGCGGGGGGTACGTGAACTTCCTGATGCCCGGCATCGTCGCCCAGACCGCCGCATTCGCCTCTTTCGGCACGGCGATCGCCCTGGCGCGCCAGCTGCAGAAGGGCGTGATCGACCGGTTCCGAGCCATGCCGATGGCCCGCTCGGCCGTGCTCCTCGGCCGGCTCAGCGCGGACGCGGCGCGACTCACCGTGACGGTCATCGTCATCATCGCCGTCGGCTACGCGGTCGGCTTCCGCTTCCAGAACGGCGCCGCTCCGGCGGTGATCATGGTGGTCCTGTCCATCGTGCTCGGCCTCACGATCTGCACGGTGAGCGCCTACGTCGGGCTCGCCATCAAGGACGAGGAGTCGGTCGGCTCATTCGGCCTCGTCTGGCTGTTTCCGCTCACGTTCGTGAGCGCCGCCTTCGTCCCCGT
>JAKAOD010000258.1 GCA_021823365.1 Actinomycetes bacterium
GGGCGTACCGGATGCACCGGGCGTACCGGATGCACCGAGCGCACCGGGCGTACCGGATGCACCGAGGTGCGAGACGCTGTCGAACGCGGCCATGTCAGCCGACAAGGTACGCCTCCACCACCTCGCTTCGTTGGCGGAGCTGCGACATCGTGCCCTCGGCGAGCAGCTTGCCATCGGCCATGACGAAGATCGGGTCGGCGAACTCGTCCATGATCGCGAGCTCGTGCTCGACCATCACGATCGACAGACCTTGTCCGAGCAGTCCGAGAAGCTGAGAGCCGATCTCTCTCGCCAGATGCGGGTGCACCCCCGCCATGGGCTCGTCGAGCAAGAGGACGGTCGGCTCCGCCATGAGGGCACGCATGATCTCGACGAGCCGGCGCTGACCGCCTGAGAGCTCGCCTCCGTAGGCGTCGGCGAGCTTCGAGAGCCCGAACTGGTCGATGAGCGCCTCTGCACGAGCGATGTGCGCCTCCTCCTGCTCGCGCCAATAGCGTGGACCCGCGAGCGCGCCGCGGAAGGAATTCCCGCGCTGCTCGGGGACAGCGGAGAGAAGGTTCTCCACCACCGTGAGCCGCTTGTACTCGCTCGCCAGCTGGAAGGTCCGCACAAGACCCATCCTCGCCCGCCGGTATGCGGGCACCGCGGTCACGTCCTCGCCGAGGTACCGGACGATCCCGCTCGTCGGGGCGAGCGTGCCCGCGAGCATCGCGAGCAACGTCGACTTCCCGGCGCCGTTCGGCCCGATCAGCCCGCTCAGCTTCCCGGCCGGGAAAGCGATGCTCACGCCGTCGACGGCATGGACCCCCTCGAAGTGCCGCGTGAGCTCGACGGCCTCCAGGACCGGCCCTGGCGCTCGACGAGCAGCTTCGGTGGTCCCTGGGCGGCGCCACGCGGCGATGCCGGCGGGCGCGCTGCGCGCGGGCATCTCGGCTCCTGCGGCCATGGCGCTCGCGGCCGGCTCGCGCCGATCGTCAGCGGTGCGAACGGCTCGACCTGCGCGCGCGGCGCGAGAGAGGAGGATGCGGCGCTCGGGGAGGATCCCCTGGGGTCGCCACCACAGAAAGAGCACGATCAGCAGGCCGATCGCGACCCACTGAAGCGCAGGAATGAACCCCGGCGGTCCCACCGCCGGGATGTAGCGGGTCGCCTCCTCGAACCCAAGTGGGACGAGGATCGCCCCGAGCACCGCGCCCTTATGATTGCCGACCCCGCCGATGATCACGGCGGCGAAGAGGACGATCGTCTCGGCGTACCCCCACGCCTGAGGGTCCCACAACGTGATGAACCCGACGAGGACGCCGCCCGAGAGCCCGGCGACCGCGCCACCGAGCACCAGCTGCGCGGTGCGAAGCTGGCGCAGGTTCGCACCGAGGGAGTCGGCGACCGCGTCGTTGTCACGCATCGCCCGCAGCGTGCGGCCGTAGGGAGACCGCACGACCCGCCGGAGGAAGAAGTAGACGGCCGCGGCGAGGACAACTGCGCCCGCCGAGTACGCCCAGGCATACGCGGCGCCCTGTGGTGTCGCCTCGCCGGAGAACGGCTGGGGCACGAGCGACAGCCCCGCCGCACCGTTGAAAAGGGGTCGGAAGTTGGTCACCAAGAGGTTGCACATGAGTGCGGTCACGAGGAGCCCGACCGCGGCGAAGTCTCCTCGCAGCCGCTTGCCGAGTATGAAGGTGAACGGCACCGCGACGAGCGCACCCGCTGCGGCGGCCCCGATCCAGGGAATGGGCCACGGGAGGTGCAGGCCGCCGACATAGATCTGGAAGCCGCCGTTGGCGCTTTCCGGTGGCAGGGAGAGAACGGCCGCAACGTAGGCGCCGACGGATTGGAAGATGATGTAGCCGAAGTTCGTCACTCCGGCGTACCCGAACTGCTGGCTGAGGCCCAGGCACGCGACGGCATCCACGCCGCCGTAGACGAGCAAGGTCGTGAGGTAGTACACCATCCCGGCTCAGGTCCTTGCGCCGAGGAGCCCGGTCGGCCGTGCCACGAGCATCACCAGCAGGATGACGAACGCGATCACGTCCTTGTAGTCGGGCTGGATGAACGCCGCGGACACTTCGGTGCCGAGCCCGATGACCAACGCGCCGACCATGGCACCATAAGGCTCGCCGGGCCCACCCAGGAACACGGCGGCGAGGATGAGGACGACGAAGATGTCCGTGCTCGTCGCGCCGAAGCTTCCCGCGTTCATCCCGAACACGACACCCGCAAGGCCGCAGACTGCGCCCGAGAGAATCCACGTGACGGTGACGACGCGGGCGGTGCGGATGCCGCACACGCGTGCGAGGTCCCGGTTGGCGGCTGCCGCCCGCATCGCCTTCCCGAGCCTGGTGTAGCGGATCAGGACATGAACGGCGATCATCGTGGCGACGGCCACTGCGACGATCCCGAGCTCAGCTCCCGTGAAGACGAACGAGCCGACACCGAGCGTCGGCCCGTTCGCCATCGTGTACGAGACGTTGGTGCCACCAACGAATGCCTGCGTACCGAACTCGATGATCAGCGTCATTCCCAGCGAGACGATCACGAGCGTGATGGGGCTCGCTTTCCGTCGTTGAAACGGCGTGTACACGACACGGTTCAGCAGATAGGACATCGTCGCGCCGACAGCCGCGCCCACCAACGCCGAGACCCAGACCACCACCCCCGCCTGGTTCACCTCGTACGCCACGTAGGCAGAGGCAGTCATGACGGCGGCGTAGGCCAGGTTCAAGACGTTGGTGACCGCGAACTGGAGCGTGAAACCGATGGAGGCGATCGCCAGCACCGAGGCCGAGATGACCCCGAAAGCGAGCGAAGCGACGAGCACGCTCACCCTGGCGATCCCCCCATGGTCGGCCCGCTACTTGACGGAGCGAAGCTGGCTGGTCGTGATTGTCCCTGCGACGATGACCTGACCCTTCGGACCGTACTTGTCGATCTGGAATATGCCCGGAGAGTCGTGGTGAGCGTCGAAGCTGGTGGGGCCGCCCGGCCCGATGTAGCGGATCTTCTTTCCTCTCTTGAGCGCCGCGACGCCCTGGGCGAACGTGTGGACCACGACAGCCCCCGGTGAGCCGTTGCCGATCGACAGGATGTAAGGCTTGTAGACGCTCGGCGTGGTGCTCTTCGCTTCGACCATCGCGAGCGCGGCCAGGTTGATGCCGTCGTAGAGGTGCACCGCGCCCGGCGCGCTCAGGTAGGTCGTGAAGTTCCCCGAGTTGCCGACCTTGCCCTTCATGGCGAAGATCGCCTTCTTGAACGCCTCGAACGCAGGGCCGCTCGACAAGGTCACGAGGTTGTCTGCCTGGTAGTCCTTGCTGAGGTATGTCGCCCCGACCGCCTTGGAGACCGACGAGTACCATGTCGGCGAGATCGTCGCCGACGTCCCGATGACGGGGATGGGCTTGCCGTGGTTCTCCTGCTTGACCTCCGAAAGGAACGTCGCGTCCGCTGACCCGAGCGCCTCGGTGAAGATCACGTCAGGATGAGCTGCCACGATGCGCGCGGCCTCGGTGCGGAATGTCGTCGCTGTGAGGTCGAGGGTGAGGTTGGCGACGAGGTCCAGCCCGACCTTGTGGATCGCCTGCACCGCCGGGGTCACGAAGGTCTGCGACCCGATGTCGTTGCCGAATGCCAACGCGATCCGCTTGTAGTGCGTGTGGTACTTGGCGATCGCCACCATCGCATCGGCTGTGGCGAGGTCTGGGGGAACCAGCCGGAAGAAGTAGGGGAACGTGATGTGTGTGAACTCGCTCTGGCCGGTCATGCAGAACATGACGACCTTACGGGCATTGATGATCGGAACGACGGATGCGGCTTCGTCCGAGGTGCAGCCGATCACCAGCGAGACGTTCGGCGTCGACGCGAACAGCTGCTGGACTGCGGGGACCGCGTCGGCCGGGTCGCCTCGGGTGTCGACGGACTTGCAGCCGAGCGGGTGTCCGAGCACCCCACCAGCCTCGTTGATCGCATTGGTGACCGCGTCGCACGAGACCAGGTAGGTTGGCCCGAGGGCTGCATCGACGCCGGTGAAGGGCGCCACGTCGGCCACGACGAGCGGTGAGCCTTTCGGTTTCGAGCGCACGCTCGCCGTTGCCGAGCCGGACGTGGCGACGATCCCGCCCAGCACGAGCGCGGCCGACGCGGACACGGCCGCCGCGACCTGCACCGCGCGCCGCGGCAGTCGAGTGGACCGCCACCACGCGTCGTGGCGGGTGCTGCCGATTCCACGGATGAACATGGAGCCCCCCTTCTTCTAGTTGGTTCTTTTCATTGGTTCTTTACGTGCTTGCTGCTTCTCTCACAGGCCCGGCCTCCCCTCGTTGGGAGGACGCCATCTCCAGTTCGCCACGTCCGCCTTCTCTTCGACCACGGTGTTCCGGATCGTGCCGATCCCCTCCACGGAGACCTCGATCAGGTCCCCCGGCTGTAGCCACACCGGTGGAGTGCGCGCGAAGCCGGCCCCGCCAGGGGTGCCGGTCGCGATCACGTCCCCGGGACGCAGCTCCGTGAACGACGAGAAGTACTCGACGCACCTCGGAACGTCGACGATCATCTCTGACGTCTTCGCCGATTGCACCACCGCGCCATTGAGGCGCGTCTCGAGAAGGAGATCGGAGTACTCCACCTCGTCAACCGTCACGACTTCGGGCCCGATGGGCATGGTGCCGTCGAAATTCTTGCCCGGCGTCCACTGGGTCATGATCCGCTGCCAGTCCCGTGCAGTCGCGTCATTGAGCACCGTGAACCCGAAGATCGCGTCGAGCGCGCAGTCCGACCGGATGTAGCGGCCTCCCCTTCCGATCACGATTCCGAGCTCGCCTTCAAAGTCGAACCTGCCCGTAAGGGCGGGCCGGACCAGATCTCCGAACGGCGGCGACACAGAAGAAGGCGTGCGCAAGAAGGACTCCGGCCACGAAGGTGCTTCGCGTCCGCCCTCGATAGCGTGCTCCAGGTAGTTCACGCCGACGCAGATCACACGCTTCGGCTCCGGGACAGCCGCCCCGAGATCGGACTCCTTGTACTCGGTGCCTTCCCGCTCGGCGAGCGGCGCGAGGGCATCGAGCGCCGCGCGACCTCCTTCGATGACGGCCGCCAGCGTCACGTAGTCGGGGTTCTGCGACCCCTCGGCGGCGTCGACATAGCCGGACCGGCCCCGCACATGGAGCCTCGGGCCGGCCGGCGTCACGATCGTCGCAAGCCGCATGGTGCCCTCAGTCCCTCCCTCGTGCGGATCGGTCGGCGCCCGAGGGCGGCGG
>JAKAOD010000259.1 GCA_021823365.1 Actinomycetes bacterium
CGGCTCGTTCCTGCTGCGATCTTCGCCTGCTCGCCGGCGAGACCGGCGCAGACGCCGGGTTCAACTTCGACGGCTACGCGCAGGGCAGGCTCACGGTCGTCGTCCCCGTCGGCTGGCGGGTGGACGTCGCGTGCGTGAACCGGTCGACCGTTCTCACCCACTCCTGCGCCGTCGTCGAGGACCGCCCGCTCTCCCCCTACGGGGCGCCTCCGGCGTTCCCCGGCGCCTCGGTGCCGGACGCTCGGCACGGGCTCGGCTTCGGCCAGACGGCTCACTTCTCGTTCGTGGCCGGCCGTCCGGGTCGCTACCGGATCGCCGACCTCGTCGTCGGGCACGAGCTCGACGGGTCGTGGGACTGGCTGGTCGTCCGACGCGGCGTCCGGCCCGGGGTCGAATCGTGAGCGATCGCGAGCGCGCCCGCCACGATCCCCCGTCGGGAGAGGTGCGCTTGACGTCCGGTCAGCGACCGCCGGTCGCCGGCACCGAGCTGCGACGCCCGGCTCCGATCCCTCTGACCGACGAGACCTCGACCAAGATGGACTCGTGCCCGATCATCGCCTCGTGGGTCGATCGGTCGTGGTCCTGCCCGGCCAGCCGACGCCGGCGCCCTGGGACGGGTGCGAGCGGCTGCGGGTGGCCAAGGTCGACGCGGGCGTCGCAGACGCCCTCGGCGCGGCGTGGCGGGCCCGGAGGTGCGTGGTCGTCGAGCTCTCGCCGGGCATTGGGCTCGACCGCCCGGACAAGCCGCCCGGCGAGTCGATCACCGGGCTCCAGCCGTGGGAGTGGGGGACCAGTCTCGACCTCGTGGCCGAGCGGCTCCACCACGCCGTCTGGGCCAACTCCGTCGACGCCCGAGCGGGTGCCTCCCGCTACCACTGGGCGGACCGGGCCGTGGCGCTGGGCGCGTCGCTCGACCGCTCCGGTCGAGCGGACGTCGTCCTGCCCGGCGGGCGACCGGCGATCTGCGACGGTGGGCCGCTGGACGCCTGCCTGGCCGGCCGGACCGGGTTGGCGACGGTGCATCGCGTCGGGCTCGAGCACGCTTCGCTGACTCCTTTGGGGGACCCTGCGCCGAGCGGCGTGCGGCTGGCGACGGACCAGCTCGCCGCCGTCGGCGAGCCGCGGGCTGCCGCCCGGGTGATCGCCCCGGCCGGGTCGGGAAAGACCAGGGTGCTGACCGAACGGGCCCGCGTGCTGCGTGCCGGATGGGGCGTGCCGGCGGAGGCGATGGCGCTCGTCGCCTACAACGTGCGAGCAGCCGAGGAGATGCGCTCCCGCTTGGGGGACCTGCCGTCCCTCCGGGTCCGGACGCTCAACGCGCTCTCCCTCAGGCTCTGCGGCAGGGGGGCGACGATCGAGGAACCGGAGGTGCGGCGCGTCCTCGCCGGCCTCGTCGCGTTCCCCCGCCGTGCGGAGACCGACCCGGTCGCGCCATGGCTCGAGGCGCTGAGCCGGGTCAGGCTCGGGCTCGCGCGGCCGGAGGAGGTGGAAGAGGAGGTCGGCGACGTCTCCGACCTCGGACGCGTCGCAGGTGCCTACCGGGAGCAGCTCCGGGAGCGCGGCGCGGCCGATTTCGACGAGCAGGTCACCGCTGCGATCGAGCGCCTCCTCGCCGACCCGACCTTTCGCAGGCGCAGCCAGCGCTTTGCCCGCGTGCTCCTCGTCGACGAGTTCCAGGACCTTACGCCCGCCCACATGCTCCTGGTCCGCCTGCTGTCGGGTCCGGCGGGCGCCGTGTTCGCCGTCGGCGACGACGACCAGACGATCTACGGCTACGCGGGCGCCACGCCGAGGTGGCTGGTCGACTTCCAGCGCTGGTTCCCCGGCTCGGCCGACCATCGCCTCGAGGTCAACTACCGCTGCCCGGCGCCCGTGGTGGGCGCGGCGAGCAATCTCCTCTCCCGGAATGTGCTGAGGGTGGACAAGGCGGTCCGGGCGTCCAAGGCGGGAGGCGACGCTGCATTGGAGGTGCGGGCCGGCGGCGACCGGCCGGCGGCGTCCGCGGTGGCGAGAGTGACCGAGCTGCTGAGCGCCGGCGCCAGGCCCGCCGACGTCGCCGTCCTGGCACGGGTCAACGCCTCCCTCGTTCCCGTGCACGTCCTGCTCCGCCACTCGGGCGTGCCGGTCAACCGCGCGGCGGACGACCGTTTCCTGCGGCGTGGCGCGGTGCGGGCCGCGCTCTCCTGGCTCGCGGTCGCCGTCGCGCCGGAGGGCGCCTTGCCTGGACACTCCCTGCGAGAGGCGGCCCGCCGACCGAGACGAGGCATGAGCCAGTCGCTCCTCGACCTCGTGGCGAGGAACCGGTCGACGGACGGGCTGTCCGGCCTTGCGGGCTGGCTCGACGGCAAGGGCAGCGGGAGGGAGGCGGCAAAGGTGCGAGACCTCGAGGCCGATGTCGTCGCGGTCCGGAGGGCCGCGAGCAGGCGCGGGGCCTCCACCGCCTCGGTGCTGGCGGTTGTCCGGTCTCGGGTCGGCGACGGAGGGCTCGATGCCAGCGCCGATGCGCTCGACCGTTGGAGCCACGGGGCGATAGCGGCGCATGCCGACGACCTCGCTGCGCTTACCGAGCTGGCCGATCTCGAGCCGGACCCGGCGTGCTTCGGCGAGTGGCTGGGCGAGCATCTCGCCGCTCCGGCCGACGAAGCCGGCGTGACGCTGGCGTCCGTGCACGCGGTCAAGGGTCAGGAGTGGCCACACGTCGTGGTCCACCACGCGACGTCGGGACTGCTGCCGCACCGGCTGGCCTCGGACCTGGAGGAGGAGCGGCGGGTCTTCCACGTGGCGCTCACGCGCTGCCTCGAGAGCGTCACCGTGGTGACCGGCGAACCGGCGTCGCCCTTCGTCGCGGAGATGGACGGGCGGGCGCCGGTGCAACAGGTGGCACCGGTCCGGAGGCGGGCAGGTCCGGCGGATCGAGGCGCGATCGGCCAGCCGGCCGGCGCTCGGGGGGGCGGTCCGGTGCCGGGACGCGGCCGCCGCGGGACCGCGGCGTCCGGCGTCGCCGCCCCGGCGCCTGCCGCCGAGACCGTCCCGGCGACCGTCGGGCTGCGCATCGTCCGCCAGGGGCACGAGTACGAGGTCGTCGAGGTCGGCGCCGACGGAGCAAGAGCCGTCGTCTCCGGCGGCCGGGCCTTCGTCACGGTCAGGTTCGGCTCGAGCGTCAGCCACCGGGGCGCCACCGTCGTGCTCGGGCACCCGGCCTGCGCCGAGGCGGCCGAGCGGTTGAGGGCCTGGCGGTCCGCACGAGCGCGGTCCTCGGGACGTCCTGCCTACACCGTCTTCGACGACAGGACGCTGGCGGCCCTCGCCGCGGCGCTGCCGACGGGTGACTCCGGTCTGGCGGCGATACCGGGCATCGGCCCGGTGAAGCTCGAGACCTACGGGCCGGAGCTGGCGGCGATGTTCGAGGAGCTGAGGTCAGGGGATTCGAGCGCCGGCGAGGGCTTGACGAGCCCGCGCCCCGACGCCGGCCGGCCACCGGGTCCGGCGCCTCAGCGCGGCCGGACGATCCCGGCCTCGTAGGCGATCAGGGCGAGCTGGGCGTGGTGGCGCTCGCCATGTCCGAGGCGGTCGCCGCCGGGGGCGCTCCGGGCCGCCAGGGAGCCGTGCCCGGCTCAGCGCGAGGTGCTCGGCCGCGGCAGGACCGGCATGCCGGCCCGGGCAGCCGGTCCGGCGACTCGAGGGGCGACACGCACAAAGGGAAGCAGCCTCGCCTGCATCGGGCGGTGTGCCTGCACCGCCTGGCCACGGGCGAGGAGCGACGCCGGCACGAGCAGCGCAAGGACCACGGCGACGGCGACCAGCAGGCGTGCGCCCCGATGCGGTCGCAGCGCCGGCGCCGTCACAGCGGCGAGCGGGGGCAGGTCTGCGAAGAGGCGGCCGAGGTCCCCGCGAGTCCTGGAGCGCATCACCCCGCCGATGCGCTCGTCCAGCTCCTCCTGATCGAGCCGGCCGTCCACGAAATGGCGGGAGAGCAGCTCGCTCGCTTCGCGACGCTCGGCGTCCGAGACCCGGAGGTGGTCCGTCATGACGCCCTCCCTCCTCGGTCGCGGCCTCGTAGGCCACCAGTCTCGGACGCGAACCCGAGGCTGTCAACGGCGGGGATCGCGCGAGACCCTGGCGGACGCCCGCGCGCAGCGCCGGTCGGTGCTCTGAGCGCGGGATCGTTGAGGAGATGGCCGAGGCGGACCCGCTTCGTGTTGAGGTAGCTCAGGTTCTCCCTCGTCGGGCGCGTCTCGAGCGGGACCCGCCCGGTGATCTCGAGGCCGAAGCCATCGAGGCCGTCTCGTTTTGCGGGGTTGTTCGTCAACAGCCGCATCCTTCGCACGCCGAGATCGAGGAGGATCTGGGCAGCGACGCCGTAGTCGCGGCCGTCGATCGGCAGCCCGAGCGCGACGTTCGCGTCCACGGTGTCGAACCCCCGGTCCTGGAGGGCGTAGGCGCGCAGCTTGTGCACGATCCCGATCCCGCGGCCTTCGTGACCTCGGAGGTAGACCACCACGCCGGCTCCGGCGTGCGCGACCTGTGCCATCGCCTGCTCGAGCTGCTCCCCGCAGTCACAGCGCAGTGACCTGAGCACGTCACCGGTCAGGCATTCCGAGTGCACGCGCACGAGCGTGCTCTTCTGCGCGCTCGGCTCGCCCATGACGAACGCCAGGTGGGTCTCGTGGTCGAGGACGGCCTCGTACGCGTAGCAGGTGAACTCGCCGGCTCGCGTCGGGAGGAGCGCCTTTGCCACCTGATGCACGAGGGTCTCGCGCCGGCGGCGGTAGGCGATGAGGTCGGCGATCGTGACGAGCATCAGGCCGTGGTCCGAAGCGAAGGCCTCGAGCTCTGCGCCCCTCGCCATCGACCGCCCGTCGGCGCTCACCACCTCGGCGAGCACGCCGGCCGGCTCGCGGCCGGCGAGACGGGCGAGGTCGACCGCCGCCTCGGTGTGGCCGGCGCGGCGCAGCACGCCGCCGTCGGCGGCACGCAGCAGCTGGACGTGGCCCGGGCGGGCGAGGTCGACCGCCCGGGTTGCCGGATCGGCGAGGCTGCGGATCGTCGCCGCGCGGTCGTGAGCGGAGATGCCCGTCGTCGTGCCCGCGACCGCGTCGACCGTGATCGCAGACGCCGTCCGCTGGGACTCGGTGCTGCGCGCCACCATGAGAGGCAGCTCCAGCTCGTCGGCGCGCCTCTCTGTGATCGCGCTGCAGATCAGCCCGGAGGT
>JAKAOD010000260.1 GCA_021823365.1 Actinomycetes bacterium
CCCACGAGCACGGCGGCCGGGGTGAGCTGGCGGGGTCGTCCGCCGCTCGGCATCTCTGCGGCGAGCACCTCTGCCACCCCCGAACGACAGACGATGGCCTCGTAGGCCTCCCGGCGCTGCGCCCGGCTCAGCGTCGTCCTCCAAGAAGCGCCACGGCTGCAGGCTCGGGGACCGTCTCGAGGTGGGAGACGAGGTCGCCGAGACGCTGGGAGCAGGTGATCCCGGCCGCGTCCATGAAGGCTCGAAGACCGATCGCGTCGGCCACCACTGAGAGCCAGGTCGCCCGCAGCCGCCCCATCTCGAGGCGGGGGAGGTCGCTGCCACCTGAGAGGGACCCGATGAGCGGGTTCGTCACGTTGTGGCTGTCGGGGTTTCGCCCAGAGACGAGATAGGCGTCGGCGAAGAAGGCGGCCGCAGCAAGGAGGCGGTCGTGGTAGGGGGCGAGCACCGGCACGGCGCGGGGCCGCCGCCCACCGACTGTGACGAGCACGCCGGAGGAGCGGGAGACGACGTCGCTCCCGCGCACCCGCCGCAGCTCGCCTCCGATGAGCCCAGCCCCAGCCCCAAGACAGATGAGGACGGTGGCCCGCGCCCGGCGAAGCGGCGTCGGCTGGGCATCGGAAAGGGCCAGGTAGGCGGCGATCTCGGCTGGGGAGTAGGGGGCCTTGGCGCGCTCCCGGGGGAGCGCGGGCAGAGGTGGCCCGGCCGGTCCCACCTCGTGGGCGATCGCGCGCAGGTTGGTGCGGAGCGTCCGCCTCGTGGGCGCCGACATCGCGGCGCTGAGGCAGCACCGCTCGATCACCGAGGGGTGAAAGAGCACCGCCGCGTCGAGCTCGAGGCCGACCTGCTCGCCGAAGGCGGCGAGGCGCGACGCGGCGAAGAGGAACGCCTTGGCCCTCGCCGGGCTCGTCGGGCACGCGGCCGTCGTCACCTCCTTTGCGAAGGCGAGCGCGCCAGGCGAGACGGCGCGGGAGCAAAAGCGCGCGATCGCCTGGGTCACCGCGTCCCCTCGCCCGATGTCATACGGTAGACATACCATAGGAACCGGAGAAGATGGTGGATCCCAGGAGCAACGATCAGGGGGTGCAGCTCACTCGCGCCCAACGCCAAGAGCTCGGCCACATCGCGGAGGAGCTCGCTGCCCTCGTGCGCTCCGGGCCGGCGCTTCCCGGGACGATCGCCGAGCGCCTCACGCGCTGTGGACGGGCGAACTGCGCCTGCCACGGTGAGCCGCCACGCCGCCACGGCCCCTACTTCCACTGGACCCGCAAGGTGGCGAACAAGACCTTCGGGCGGTGGCTGAGCCCCGAGCAGGCCGAGGACTTCCTGCGCCTCATCGACAACGATCGGCGGCTTCGCGAGCTCCTCGGGCGCCTCGAGTCGATCGGGCTCGAGACCGTCGAGGCCGATCCCCGCTGGGGGCGTTGAGGGCCCCTCAGACTCGGGTCGGTGTGGGTGACGGCCGCTTATCGCGTGGGCGAGCTCCCGATCAGGGCACGTTCGGGCTGCTTGACCCCTTCTGTGAAGACCTCGCGCGGTCGGCGAGTCGCGGGAGAGAGAGACAGAAGGCGGCCGGCGAAGGGCCCGCGGGTACTGTTGCCTGGCGCCCGCTCTGCCCCGGCGCGTGCGTGACCAGGTTGGGTGATGCAGGTGTCCATCGACCGACTGCTGTCGTCGGCCCATCTCGACCTCGAACCGGCCGACGGCCCGCCGAGCGCGAAGCGGATGGTCGCGGTGACCTCGCTCGTCGTAGTCGCTGCACTCGGTGTCGACGTCGCGCTCGCGCACCTCGCCACCGGACTGTGGCACCAGCTCCGTGACTACGGCCACTTCCAGTTCGGCGACTATGGAACCCTCACGGTGCTCGGCGTCGTGCCCGCGTGTGTCGCGTGGCCGGTCGTCGTTCGGGTCACGTCACGGCCGCGGCGCTTCTTCGTCCGCCTCGCGGTGGCGGTCACGCTGCTGCTGTGGCTCCCCGATCTCTGGCTCCTGGTGCTCTCGCATGACCCGGTGCGTGCCGTTGGCACGTTGATGGCGATGCATCTCGCGGTCGCGTTGATCGCGTACAACGGCCTGGTCCGCCTCGCGCCGCCGCGACGCCGGGCCGGAACCGCTCCCCGCCGTGGCATCGAGGACCTGCTGAAGCCCGCCCGGATCACGCTCTTCGTGATGGCCAGTCTCGAGTTCGTGTCGGGCGCCGCCGTGCTCCTCGCCGTCCCGTTCGGAAGGCCCAACGGGTTCATCCCGAAGCACGACGGCGTCGTCTACCTCGTTCACGCCGGGGTCGGCGGTGTCCTCGGGGTCGCCGCCGTCACGATGCTCGTCGTGTCGTGGCATCGCAGCCGAGGAGAACGGATCGGCGCACTGGTCGGAGTGGTCGGCATCGCGTTCGGGGCGGTCGGCGGCGTCATGTCGGAGATGTACACGCTGCGCCGCGACGGGATGGGACTGATGTTCATCGGCGCGGCGCTGGCCTTTGCCGGCTACCTGGCGACGCTTGTCGAAGCCTCGCCCGCGGGCGGGGCGACTGCACTTGCGCAGGACGGCTTGGGCCCGAGCGGCGCCGGCGGCGCCGGCATGGACCACCGACGCGAGCCGGGCCAACCCGTCCCACGCGTGGCCGGTCCGGGGCCGTCGACGCAGTAGAGGGAGGGCTGGCGCGGGCGACTTTGGAGAGTCTCCGCTGGGCACCAGCGGGGTCGTGGTTCACGGCGCCCGAGCAGCAGCGGCCGTGACCTTCTCCGGCGAAGGTCACCAAAGGAGGGGAGCACCGTGGGCGTCACCCGGTTCGGATTGCAGATCCCGAGCTTCACCTACCCAGGGATCGAGGACAGCGAGCTCTTCGCCCGCATAGCGGACATCGCGGTCACCGCCGAGGACTCCGGCTTCGACTCGGTGTGGGTGATGGACCACTTCTACCAGATCGCCAGCGTCGGCCCCCGGACCGACCCCATGCTCGAGGCGTACACCCTGCTCGGCGCGCTGGCCGCTCGCACCACCCGGGCGTCGCTCGGCGCCATGGTCACCGGCGTGACCTATCGCAACCCGGCGATGCTCGCCAAGCAGGTCACCACGCTCGACGTCGTCTCGGGCGGGCGGGCCATCCTCGGGATCGGCGCGGCGTGGAACGACGACGAGCATGCCGGCTACGGCTTCAGCTTTCCCCCGGTCGCCGAGCGGATGGGCCGCCTGGACGAGGCTCTGCGGATCTGCCGGGCCATGTTCACCGAGGAGGAGCCGAGCTTCGCCGGCCGCTATTACTCGATCGACGCCGCGCTCAACGTGCCCCGGCCCATCCGGCGGGAGGGGATCCCCATCCTGGTCGGCGGCTCGGGCGAGCGCCGGACCCTCAGGCTCGTCGCCCGCCATGCAGATGCCTGCAACCTCTTCGGCGACATGGCCACGATCCGCCACAAGCTCGAAGTGCTCGACCGCCACTGCGAGGCGGAAGGGCGCGACCCGTCCACCATCACCAGGACTCGGCTCGGCGCTTTGGTGATCGCCGAGACGACAGCCGACGCCGAACGGCGGGCTCGCGCCGTGGCAGAGGCTCGGGGCATGGACGACGAGCGCTACCGCGGCTACGTCATCGCCGGCGACCCGGATGCGGTGCGTGAGCAGGTCGCCGCCTATCTCGACACCGGGCTGGACGGGTTGGTGCTCAACATGCACGACGCGTACGACCTCGACTCCGTCCGGCTTGCCGGGGAGACGCTCTCGAGCATCGACAAGTAGCTCGTCGCGCCCGGCTCAGCGGCCGTCCGCCGGGACGCGCAACGGCTCGAGCAGCCCGAGGCCGTCGATCTCGACCGTCACGCCGCTGGCTCCGGCGGCGCCCTCGCCGTCGCCCCTGCGGGCGCCACCCATGGCCGCTCCGCCGGCGGCGTGCGTTCCGGTCAGCGTCACCCGCTGGCCGGCGAAGAGCGTGACGTCGTTGTCGTCCCACAGGATCGGCAGGATCGGCGTTCCGCTCGCCTCGTCGCAGACGGTCGCGTGCAAGCCGACCGCCGGGGGGCTGGCAGGCGGGTCGGCCGGCACGCCGGCGCGCGTCCGGCGGGATGTCCCCCCGGGGCGGGCGTTGACGATCGTCACCTCCGTCGTCGCCGTCCCGGCCGACCGGCTCGTCGTCGCGTGCACTTCGAGCATCGGCGGGGGGAGCGTTGCGAGCCCTCGAAGGTCCGCGAGCTGCGACGCCGGTGTGTACCGCCAGTCGGTGGCCGCCCAGTCGAGCAGGTCCTCAGTCCGGGAGAGCCAGTAGACGTTGCGGCTGAGGCGAGTGCCGTCCTCGGCTGCCGCGTCGAGCTCGAGGAAGTACGTCGTCGAGAGGTCTAGCGCCGGCGGCACCGGGCAGACCGCCGCGACCTCTCCCGGCTCGAGCGGCTCGACACGGACACACTGCTCCTTGCGGATCGTCCCGTCGAGATCGCGGGTCCGGCAGGTCACCACGAGCCGACCGGAGCGGATCAACCTCGCGTTGGCGGCGAGCACCTCGCGCCGGCCGTAGTCGTAGAGCACGTGGAGCGGCTCGTGCGCCTTCTTCGTCCCGAAGTACGCCCCCGAGGGATCGAGATACCAGTCGAAGAGCTGCCAGTTCAGCCCGGGCCACGCGGTATTGAGCATCCAGTAGACGACGCCAGTCGCGGGCCGGACGGCCCGGGCCCGGGAGCGGTAGGCCTCGAACTGGGCACGTGTCGCCTCGTAGGCGGCGAGCTGGGCCTTGGCTAGGAAATCGCGCAGGCTTGTCGGCTGGCCGTAGCGGCCCGAAAGGGCCGCGTGGAACGTCGCGAGGTTGTCGAAGGCCGAGGGTGGCCCGCTGTGGAGCTGCTTCGCCTCCGGATCACGCCAGAGCGCCTCGAGCTCGCCCGCGTCGAGCATGCGTTCGAGGCTCGGAAGGCGCGGGAGGTTGTGGCCCGCGCCGGTCTCCGAGTTGAACCCGACGGCGCCGCCGTAGCGCTCGTCCGTGCTGTACCAGTAGACGGGCGGCACCCAGTCGTAGGGCCCGGTCATCTTCATTCCCGACGGCCCCGCAGCATCGCTTCCCTCGACGGTCGCCGACGAGAGGACCGGGAGGGGCCATCCGGCGGCGCGCAGCTGGTCGACGTAGATCGTGGCCGCCCGCGGCTCGGGGGCGAAGTCGCTGCCGATGAGGAAGGCGACGACCGAGGGATTGCCCCGGAGGAGCAGCG
>JAKAOD010000261.1 GCA_021823365.1 Actinomycetes bacterium
CCGCGCACCGCCTCGCCGAGCTCTCCCTGGCGGTCGCCCTCCTCATCACCGCCAAGCTCATCGACTGGAGAAAGCGCTGGATGCCGGACCTTTCTCCTATCCGCTGAGCCTCTTAACCGAGGAGGGCCGTCCGAGACGCCCAGTGACCAGACGTACTTGACGTACTCAACGTACCCATGCGATCCTGGAAGCGATGGACGACGTCTTCTCCTACGTCAGCTACTCCGAGGCCAGGGCACACCTGAAGGGCCTGCTCGATGCCGCCCACGTCGGACGGCCGGCGCTGGTCCGCCGGGGGCGGGAACAGGTCGCCGTTGTCGATGCCGGCCGTCTTCGTGACCTCCTTGGCATCGTCACCCAGCACGCCGAGGTCGTCCCCGAGAACGACGGGTGGTCGATCTTCATCCCCGGCGTCCCGGTCGCCGCGGACGGGTCGAGCTTCGACGGTGCCGTCGACGAGATGATTGAGGCGCTGCGCGAGTACGCAGCCGACTGGCAGGACCATCTCCTCCATGCCGCGAACCACCGGGACAGCTGGGGCCTCGTGCAGCTCGTGGCGATGAGCGACGACCGCCAGCTCCGGGAGTGGCTGGTCGGTGCCACCGAGCCGTAGGACAGGGGGCCGTAGACCCAGCAGCCACAGAGAGGCCAGCCGCCGTTCGTGGCCGGCACCGACGAGGGCGGACCACGACCGGTTCTGCGTCGTCGAAGGCTGGCGTGTTGTTCGCAACACCCGTGGCGGCAGCGTCACCCACCACGTCACCTACGAGCTCGACCTCCCCGACGGCCGAACGCTTCGTACGAGGGTCTCACGTCCGCCGAACCGGGAGACCTACGGGCTAGCGCTGTGGCGACACATCCTTGGCGACCAGCTCTGCGTCGACGAGGCCACGTTCTGGGCATGCGTGAGGGACGGTGTTCGTCCGAGCCGCGGCACCATGGAGCCTCCGCCCGATAGCCTGCCAGCCGAGATGGTGCACCTGCTCGTCCACCGGGTGAGGCTCTCCGAGGCTGAGGTCAGGACGATGTCCCGTGCCCAGGCTGTCGAGCGACTGGTGGCGTTCTGGTCGGAGCCGCCGAGCAGCGAGTGAACCCATAGGTCGACCCGATCCTGGGCCGCCTGCACAGGAAGGGCGTGCTCGGTCGCGACCATGCCCTCGTAGGAGCCGCCGGCTTCATGGCGCTCGTTCCCATCCTCCACCCCGTTGTCCCTGCGCTGCCCGCTGCGCCGGTCCCGCTCGGCGTCGGTGGCGTGGTCTCAGCCGCGTTCGCCCTGCTCCCCGACATCGACGAGCCGGGCTCCACCGTCTCGCGCAAGCTCGGGCCCCTCAGCCGAGCCGTCTCCAAGGTGACGAGCAAGCTGGCCGGCGGCCACCGCCAAGCGACCCACTCGCTCCTGTTCGCCGTCGCCGTCTTCTTCCTCGTGCGCCTGGCCGGATCACACCCGCTCGTCGAGGCTGTCGTCGGCGGCTGCTCGTTCCTGCTCGTGTTCCGCATGCTCCTCCCGAGAGGGCTCCGCTACGCCGGTCTCGCCGGACCGCTCATGATCGGCCTCGCCGGCCTGTCGTCGTGGTGGGTTTTCCACGCCGGCGCCGTGACCTGGCTCCCATGGGCGGCGGCCGGCGGCGTCGTCTGGCACCTCGTCGGCGACTCCCTCACCGTCGAAGGCGTCCCCTGGCTCTGGGTCCCCTTCGTGCGACCGCTCCAGCGGCTCCGTCTCGCCGTGCCGCTCGTCGGCCACACGGGCTCAGCTCTCGAGAGCGCCATCGGCGCCCTGCTCTCCTTCGCCGTCCTGTACTGCGCAGCGGCGAGCATCGCCATCCCGCTGCTGACCACCCACTTCCCCGCCGTCCAGCTCCCGAGGCTCCCGGTCATCTGATATCCACGCCGCCGATCGAGAGGACCACCATGTCGACCACATCCCTGCCAACCACGACTTCTGCCAAAGTGATCTGCGACTCGATCAGCCCCCCAGGCGTGCGCCTCACGACGATCGAGGTCACCTTCGCCCGCTTCGTCCTGGCGGAGCTGAACACCCACAGAATGCTCAGTCGCAGTTCAGCCAGCTCGCGCGCCATCCCGGCCCGCAAGCAGATCCGCCGTGTCGTCGACGACCCCTTCGTGCCGATCGTCTGGGCGAGCGAGCGCCCCGGCATGCAGGGCGGGGACGAGCTCACCGGCTGGCGGAGGGCAGCAGCGAGCGCGACCTGGCGGGCGGCCTCGCTCGGTGCCGCCGGGATGGCCAGCGCGATGGTCGGCCTCGGGGTCCACAAGTCGATCGGGAACCGCTTGATCGAGCCGTTCGCCTGGCACACGGCCATCGTCACCGCGAGCGACTGGGACAACTTCTTCGCGCAGCGCTGCTCGCCCCTCGCCCAGCCAGAGCTCCGGGTCGCGGCCGAGGCGATGCGAGCGGCCCTCGAGGCCTCCGAGCCCACCCCGGTCGGCCTGGACGGCTGGCACCTGCCCTACATCACCGACGAGGACATGGCCGAGGCCGACGCGGGAGGACCCGATGAGCCGATCTGGACCTTGAAGTGTTCTCTGAACTTCGTGCCCGCACGAACGAGGCCGTCGGTGCAGCTCTCAGCCGCGGCGGAGCTCGACGGGAACGGTCTCGACCACTCGGCGCTCCATCTGCTGAGCTTCTCCTCGGCGCCGGCGAGGCTGACCTCGAGTCCTTCGACCTCGCCGAGCCAACCCTCCTTGCGTGCCTCGGCGATCCGGGCTGCGAGGTTGTCACGGATCTCGATCAGTCGGTGCCGTTGGGACGGATCCGGCCAGAGCATCGAGCAGCGGACGCAGGCGTGCTCATGGATGCAGGGGGCGCCGAACGAGCGCCCGCACGTGCCGATCGAGACCTTTCGCCGTTCGAAGTGGCCGAGAAACTCCTGCCATTCCTCGTCAGTCGGCGTGCGATACTCCTCGCTCGGCCGGAGAGCCCGGCGCCGCGCGAGGAAGGCGAGATGGGCCTGGATCGCGTCGTCAGGGTAGACGGCGTTGTAGCCCATCGTCACGTTGATGTTGCGGTGACCGGCGACGACCTGCGCGATGTGGGGAGGGAGGCCGCTTCGGATGGCATCGGTGATGAACATCCGCCGGAAGTCGTGCGGCGTGCAGCGCAGCGGGTCGCCGGTTCGAGCCCGGCCAGGTCCACCATTCTTGTGACGGCGCGAGACGCCGAGGTAGGCATCTGTGCTCATCGGGGTCTCGGTTGTTGCCCGGGGGCGAGGTGCGTTCAGCCGGGGAGCACGAAGACGCAGAAGGGGTGGCCGTCGGGGTCGGCATAGACCCGCAGGGGCTCCTCGGGGTCCCTCGAGCGGTCGTACAGCAGCCGCGCACCGAGAGTGAGGGCGCGCTCGTGGGTCGCCTCTAGTGCTCCGAGGCTGTCGACGGTGAGGTCGAGATGCAGTTGCTGTGGCACGTCGGGCTCGGGCCAGGTCGCCCGTGGCTGCTCGAGGACCCGCTGGAAAGCCAGGCAGGGCGACCCGTCGGGACGGCGGAGGTTGAGCCAGTCACGGCCCGCGGAGTCGTCGGTGCCGGCTGGGGGCGGCTCGTGACCTTCCCGGTAGACCAGGCCGAGCAACGCCCGCCAGAACTCGGCGCTGCGACGCGGGTCGGTCGTGTCGAGCACGACCTGGCAGATCCGTGGCATCGCCTCGCCCATGACGCGAAGGGTAACACGGCGGCGCTCAGTGCTCCTTGGCGGCAGCGGCGGCGTCGAGGTAGACGGTCTCGCCGGCCCGGCGGAGCTCGACGGCCTTCTGGCTTATGCCCTCGGCGGCGGGATCGATGCTGTACGGACCGTGGTCCCGGCGGCGAGCGCGGGGCGCGAGCGCGTGCTCGTCATCTGTGACTGCGACTCCGTCCGCAACCGCTACGAGCGCAAGCGCCGCACCCTCGGCGACAGCCTGTGCCAGCACATCGTCCCGTGGGAGTACCGGACCATTGATGGCTCGTGGCGCGCCGACCGCAACGGCGACGCTTGGGACCTCTCCTACGCCGGTTGCTTCGTGACGGTTGTGGCAACAATCGCCAACGCCCGCGCCCTGATCGATGACCCGTCACTCTTGCGCCGGTGGTGCGCACCGAGCAACCTGCCCGCGCCGTACCGCCTGCAAGGAGGACCTCGGTGATCCGGGTCATAGCGGTCGGAGATCAGCACTGCCTCGTCGTGCGCGGACCGAGCATCAGGATTGCCCCCGTCAGCCAGGGCGGCGGTGGAGCGCTCGGTGCCCGCTACCACGACGTCGTCCTCGCCGCGCTGGGCACGCGAGAGGAGGCGCTCGAGCTGGCGAAGCAGTTGAACACCGTGTTCTTTACGGCGGGCCTTACCGCCTCGACGGCGGTGATCGGCTTGGCTGGCCTACGCGAGCCACCGCCGCAGCGCTGAAGGCCGGGTGATCGGCGGGCCGCTGGTCGCGGGAGTGGAGGAGCCGCCGCCCTCAGGGAGATCATGACCATGACCACCGATCTCGAGACCTTGAGCGATGCCGAGCTCATCGAACGGACGCAAGGGGCGATCTGGTTGGGGGCATGTCTGAGCAGTAAGAGGCTGTCGCGTTTGTTCTCCCAGCGCGCCTCACCTGGTCGTTCCCTCGGTCAGGCGGCGTAGCAAGAGTTGGCTATGCGCCGCCCAGAGAAAGCCCTTGGCAACCTTGGGATCGCGCTCGTAGTCGACCTGGAGGAGCCGGTTGTTCATCAGCCAGGACCAGGTCCGCTCGACGACCCAGCGCCGGGGGAGGACCTCGAAGCGTCCCGAGGCGATCCGGTTCACGACCTCGACGACGATGTTGAGCCCCTTGCAGGCTTCGGCAAAGGCCTTCTTGAAGCCCTGGTCGCAGGAGACCTTCACGAGGCGCGAGGACTTCGGCCTCGCCTTCTCCATCGCGACGGCGCCGCCCGCGTTGTCGCTCGTCGAGGCGGCGAGGCTGGCGACGGCGACGAGCAGGCCGAGGGTGTCGACGAGACCGAACACCTTGCGGCCCGACACCTTCTTGCCAGCGTCGTATCCCCTGGTCGATGAGCCGACGGTCGCCGCTCCGCGGACGCTGCGGGCGTCGATCACCCCGGCGGAGGGCTCTTCCTCACGCCCTTCCTTCTCCCGGACGAGGTCCCGGAGCCGGTCGCAGATACGCTCCCAAGTCCCGTCCCTGCTCCAGGTGAGGTGGTAGCGGTGCACGGT
>JAKAOD010000262.1 GCA_021823365.1 Actinomycetes bacterium
TGGCGCCCATGGCATGACCGACCGGTCCCGTGGCGGCCCTCGCCGACTTCCTCGAGGTGGTCGCCGGTGGCGTGGCGGTCGGCCTCGTGATCGGCTGGCTCGTCGCTCGCGCCTACCGGGTGCTCCCCGACGCGGCCTCGCAGATCGTCGTGTCCCTCGTGGTTCCCTTCGCCGCGTACCTGCCGGCAGACGCACTCGGGCTCTCGGGCGTGCTCGCGACGCTCACGACCGGTCTCGTCCTCGGCCAGCAGCCCGCGCCGGCCCTCGGCGCCTCGGGTCGGATCCGCATGGCGGAGTTCTGGCAGGTCCTTGTCTTCCTCCTCGAGTCCACGCTGTTCGTGCTCGTCGGTCTGCAGCTGCGGAGACTCCTCGCCGGCGTCAGCGCACGTCCTGCCGGCGACACGGCGTTGCTCGCCGTCCTCACGGTCCTCGCCGTGGTCGTGGTGCGCCTCGCCTGGTGGCTGGCGCTGCCGACGCTGCGCTGGCGACCGGCGGGCCGCCTCGTCGACACGGGCGGGGTCCCGGCAGCAGAGCGTCTCGCCCTCGGATGGTCGGGCCTGCGCGGGGCGATCTCGCTCGCGGCGGCACTGTCGATCCCCGTCGCGGTCTCGGGCCACCGGTTTCCCGGACGCGATCTCGTCATCTTCACCACCTTCTGGGTCATTGCCGCGACGCTCGTCGGCCAGGGGACGACCCTCCCGGTCGTCCTGCGCCGCTTCGCCGTCGGAGGCGGGCGGGTCGAGAGCGTCCAGCGGGCCCTTGCGCAGCGCCGTTGTGCCGAGACGGCGCTGCGGGTGCTGGACGAGCTGTCAGAGGGCGGCCAGCTCGACGGAGAAGCGGCGGAGATGCTGCGCGTCCGCTACGAGCGGCGGCTCCACCGGGCCCGGGACGACGTCGCCGACGGCGCAGGAGCGACGTTGTCTGCACCACTGTCGCTGCGTGCCGCGGAGGACCAGCTGCTCGCGGCGCAGCACGACATGCTCCGGGACCTCCACCGAGACGGCGAGATCACCTTCTCGGTCATGCGCGCCGTGCACCGCGAGCTGGATCTCGAGCACGCGCGAGTCGAGCGCTAGGCGGCCTTGGGTCAGCGGTCGTCGATCTCGCGAGCCGGTCCGTCGGCCCGTCTTGCGAGCGAGCTCGCGATCAGCGCGGCCACCAGCACGGCGACGATCAACGCGAGGTTGACGGGCGTCGGGACCTCGACGACGGACCGGAGGAGCATCTTCAGCCCGATGAGGACGAGCAGCAACGCCACCGCCGAGGGGAGGTACCGGAAGCGCGCCATGGCCTCGGCGATCACGAAGAAGAGCGCGCGCAGGCCCATCACCGCGAAGGCGTTGGAGGTGAACGCCACGTATGCGCTGCTCGTCACGCCGAAGATCGCCGGGATGGAGTCGGTCGCGAAGACGAGGTCGGTCGCCTCGATGGCGATGAGCGCAACGAGGAGCGGCGTCGCGAGCAGGCGCCCGTCACGCCGGACGAGGAAGCCGTCGGACTCCGAGACCGCTGACACCGGCAGGTGCCGCTCGAGGGCGGCGAGCAGCGGGCGGTCTCGGCTCGCTCGTGCCGGTCGCAGCATGCGCGCCCCGGCAGCGAGCACGATGAGCCCGAGGGGGTAGTACGCCCAACTCACACGGTCGATGAAGGTGATGCCGGCGACGATGAAGCCGGCGCGCATCGTGAGCGCGCCGACGATTCCCCACTGGAGCACCGTCCGTTGACGGTTCCTCGGGATCGACAGCACATTGAACAAGATGCTGAAGGCGAAGAGGTTGTCGACGCTCAGCGACTCCTCGAGCAGGTAGCCGGCGTAGTACTCGCCTGCCGGGCGCGAGCCGCGCGCCGCCGCGATCACCGCCCCGAACGCGACGGCAAGAATGACCCACGCGACGCTCTCGCCCACGGCCCAGCGCAGCCCCGGCATCGGCGCGTGCCTGTGGAAGGCGAGGTCCGCTGCCAGCAGTCCCACGATGAGCGCGGCAGTGGCTAGCCATATGGCTGGGCTCACCGACACGGACGAGACTACGGGCCCCGGCGCAGCGCCGTCGACAGCCGGCCAGCCCGGTGGTGCCGGCCATGCTCCGGCGGGTCTGGCCGGTGCCCGGCTAGCCGGCGGCGAGGTCGCCGAGGACGACCGTCAAGCTCCGCTTCGCGCCGGATGCCACCAGCACGCCGACGGCGACCTTTGCGCCGGGCTCGAGGCCGGCGAGCACCGCCTGCAGCTCGCTGAAGCTCCGCACCTCGGTGCCACCGACGGAGACGATCACGTCGCCGGCGGTGATCCCGGCTCGCGCCGCAGGTCCCCCGGGCTGGACCGCGGCGACGTAGACGCCCGCCGGGTTGCCGGAGAGGTCCGCGGCCGTCGAGGCGGAGATGCCGAGGGCCGCGCGCCCCGCCCTGGTGACCTTGCCGGCGGAGATGAGCTGTGGCGCGATGAGGCGCACCGTGTTGCTCGGGATGGCGAACCCGATACCGGCAGCCGTGCCGCCGGACTGCTGGTCCGTCGCGGCGAGCGTCGGGATGCCGACCACGTCGCCGGAGATGTCGACGAGCGCGCCCCCGCTGTTGCCGGGGTTGATCGGGGCGCTCGTCTGGATCGTGTCGGGGAGCAGGACGCCACCCGTCTCGCTCACCGACCGTCCCGTCGAGCTGACGATCCCGTCGGTGACCGAGCCTGCCAGCCCGTAGGGGCTCCCGATGGCGAGCACGAGGTCGCCGACGTCGAGCTTGCTCGAGTCGGCGAAGCTTGCCGGCTTCGTGCCCTTGGGCGAGGCGAGGCGGATGACCGCGAGATCGTCGGGCACATAGGTGCCGACGAGCTTCGCGGCGACGCTCTGGCCGTTGGCGAGCAGCACGTCGAAGGAGGTCGACGAACCGACGACGTGCGCGTTCGTGACGACGTCGCCCCTTGAGTCGTAGACGACGCCGGAGCCGAGGCCACTCTCCGCGACGACCTCGACGACCGAGGGCGAAGCGACCTGCAGGGCGTGGACGTACGCATTCTGCAGCGCGAGGGCGCCGGACGGGACGGCACTCGCGCCAGGCGCGGCGAGCGAGACCTCGGGCGTCGCGAGGATGTCCGCGCCGCCGCCGGCGGCCCCCGCCGCGGTGACGAGGGCGAGCGCCACGAGGACCGGCCGCGCGCGCCTGCGGCGTGCTGGAGCATGAGAAGCTGGCATGGCACGTTCTCCTTCCCTCTCGTTTGGAACGTGCGGCAAGCACAAGGTGGGGGGCGGGCGGACCACCGTGTAGGGGCGAAAGGCACATCCGGACGGGCCGTTCGACCCTGCCGAGGCTCCACCGAGCCGAGTGAGCATGAGCCAGGCGCCGGCGAGGGCTGGCACGGACGGCAAGAGCGTCGGCCGAGGTGGCGCGACGCCCGCTTGGATGCCCATGGACATTGCGTACGCGATCGGGGCGGCGCTACTCGGCGCGACGAGCTTCGCCGGCGCGGCGGTGCTGCAGCAGGAGGCCACGCAGTCCGTTCCCGAGGAGGACGCGCTCAAGCTCCGGCTCCTGCTCGAGCTGCTGCGGCGGCGGAAGTGGGTGGCCGGCGTCGCCCTGATGGTCGTCGGCTACGGGCTCCAGGGGGTGGCGCTCGCGTTCGGACCGGTCGCGCTTGTGCAGCCCGTCATCGTCACGGAGCTGGCCTTCGCCATCCCGCTCGCGATGTGGCGCAGGCGAAAGCAGCCGAGACGTCGCGACTGGATCGGCATCTTCCTCGTCCTGGCCGGCATCGCGACCTTCCTCGTCGTCGCCGACCCGGCCGCAGGCATTGCGGACCCGTCGATGCGCGTCTGGCTGCTCTCCGTCCTGCCGGTCACCGCCCCCCTCGCCGTGGCCATCGTGGCCGCGACTCGCTTGCACGGACCGTCCCGGGCGATGCTGCTCGGCGCCGCGGCTGGGATGGCCTTCGGGCTGCTCGCCGTCTTGACGAAGGCCCTCACGCACCTCATCCGCCAGAATCCGGCCCGAGTTCCTGCGAGCTGGCAGCTCTACGTGGTCATCGCCCTGGGCGTCTTTGCCCTGGTGCTCTCCCAGAGCGCGTACCAGGCCGGTCCGCTCGCCTTCTCGATGCCGTTCGTCGGCGTGCTCGAGCCGGTCGTCGCAGTCGTGATCGGGTACACGGCGCTGAACGAGGAGGTGCACCTCTCTCTCGGCCTCTTCGCGCTCGAGGCCGCGGCGGCTGCCGCCGCGGCGGCGGGGATCCTCCTTCTCTCGACGTCGCCGGTCGTCTTGAGCATCTACGAGGACTCGCGCCGCGAGCGGTCCCGGCCGCGGTGCTTGCCGCGACGGACGTCCTCGTAGCCGGCGAGCACGAGGCTGCGACCCTTGGCGGCCCGGACGTCCACAGCGCCGGGGACGCACTGGCCGCGGCGACCGAGCCGATCGCCCACCGCGCCCCGAGTCACGAGCTCGCGAGGCGAGGACCCGGCATGGCCGACGCCCGTGGTGAGCAGAAGATGACGGACGGTGGCAACTGCTCGCGGATCCCTAACCTCCTCGCCGAAGTCTCCCCACACGCGCGTGTTATGCCAGGTCCACCTAGGCGATGGATCTCGGACGCTCCGCGGGAGGGAGACGACAATGGAGGCACGAAGGCTGGTCGGGACACTGGGGGCTCTTGTGCTCGGCGCCGGTGGGCTCCTCGCCGGCTTGGGGGCCGTCGCCGGCCCGGCGAGCGCGACGGTGACCGGGATCGCCCCCCCGCCCCCCGCCGGAGCTGGGGGCTTCTACAGCGCGGGCGGCGCCGCGATCACGACGGCGCACCCGGGTCAGACCGTCTACCTGACGGTCACCGTCGAGCAGCTCGGCTCGGTCGTGACGGCTGACGGCTCGATCGATCTTGCGTGGAATCCGAAGGACTTCACCCTCGTCGGCACGGGCAACGACTCGACCGGGTCGTGCACGACCAGCTCCGGGAGCCTGGCGTGCTCCTACACCGACATGGGCCTGGGCTCGAAGAGCGTCGCCTACCAGTTCATCGCGCTCGGGCCCGATCCCAACGCGGCGGTCGTCGTGACCGCCCAGACCGACGGTGCGGCGCAGAGCGAGTCGTTCCCGCTCGACATCGAGCCACCCCTCTCCCTCGACACACCGCCGCCGACGGGTACCGGAGGCTGGTACAGCGCGACCGGTCAGCCGATCACGGAGGCGCAGCCCGGGGATCG
>JAKAOD010000263.1 GCA_021823365.1 Actinomycetes bacterium
TCCCGCCGTCCGACCGCCACGGGATGCCCTCGTTCCGGCGGGTGCTCGAGGCGGTCGCGGCTGCATGGTCCGAGCGGCGCCACGAGGTGGAGGCGCAGGCGTCCGCGCTCGCGGACGCGCTCGAGCACCACACGACAGCGCTCGAGGGACTCGCACGGCCCGCTGACCGCGTCGCGTGGGACGAGGTGTCGAGGCTCGCAGTGGGAAGGCTCGCAGAGAAGTTCGATCCCGCATTCGGCGGTTTCGGCCCTGCGCCGAAATTCCCGAGACCCGGCTTCGTCGAGCTGTGCCTGCGGGCCGCGAGCGAAGACGCCAGCCGCGGCGAGCCGCTGGCGATGGCGACGAGGACGCTCGACGCCATGGCGGCCGGTGGCATCTACGACCATCTGGAAGGCGGGTTCGCGCGCTACGCGACCGACGCGCGCTGGCTCGTGCCCCATTTCGAGAAGATGCTCACCGACCAGGCGTTGCTCGTCCGGGCATACCTGCACGCCTGGCAGGTGACCGGCACGCCCACATACCTCCAGGTCGTGCGCGAGACCATCGACTTCGTCACCGGCACCCTGTCGACCGAAGACGGCGGGTTCTGCACCTCGCTGGACGCCGACTCGGCCGGCACGGAGGGCGGCCACGCGACGTGGACGCCTGCAGAGGTCGCCGCGGCGCTCTCGACGGAGCTCGGCGAGCCCGGCGGCGCGGCCGAGCTCGCCGGGTCGCTGTGCGACTGGTGGGGAGTGACCGGGCAGGGCGACATCGAAGGGCGCTCGGTCCTCCACCGGCCGCTCGGCGCGGGGCTCGCCCGGCCGCCGGAGATCGAAGCCGCAAGGATGGCGTTGGTGGCCGCCAGGCGCCGCCGCCCCCAGCCTGCTCGGGACGAAAAGGTCCTCACCGAGTGGCACGCGATGTTCACCGCCGCCCTCGCCGAGGCCGCGTGGGCCTGCGGCGAGGAAAGCTGGGCGCTGCGCGCGCTCGGAGCCGCCGAGCACCTGTTCTCGCACAACCGCCGCCCCGACGGACGTTGGCTGCGCTCCGCACGAAGCGGTGTGCCTGCGTTCGCCGGCGACTACGCGTGGGTCGTCGAGTGCGCGACGCGGCTCGCGATGTCGACCGGAGACGCGCGCTGGATCGGGCGTGCCGAAGAGACTGCGGACGGGCTGCTCGAGCTGTTCTGGGACGAAGGGCTCGGCGGCGTGTTCACCACGGGGCGGGACGCCGAGGCGCTCCTCGTACGCCAGAAGGACGTGACCGACGGGGCGCTCCCGTCCGCCAACGCCACGGCAGCGGTCGCGCTCCTGCGTCTCGGCGCGCTCACCGGGGTCGATCGGTGGACCGACGCGGGCGCGCGGATCGCGGAGCTGGCCCTCCCGCTCGCCGTCAGCCAACCGCTCGCCGTCGCCGACATGCTTCCCGCCCTCTCGCTCATGGAGCGTGGCGCGCAGATCGTCGTCGCAGGAGACCGAACCGAGCTGCTCGACGCCGTCCGGCGGCGGTGGCTCCCCGACGCCGTCGTCGCCTGGGGCCGGCCGACGAGAAGCCCGCTGTGGGAGGGACGAGAGCCCGGCGCGGCGTACGTGTGCCGGGGCTTCGTCTGCCAGCAGCCCGCTCGCGACGTCGCCACGCTCGAGGCGCAGCTCGAGGACCTCGTTGCGGGGCCGCGCCGGTAGGCTCGTCTGGCCGCCCGGCGTCGACCGGGTCTGCATCGAGGAGGTGAGGTGCCCGGCACACGACGCCAGGGCCTGCATGCGCCAGCGCACGCGCGCAGGGGCACCCCGACAGGTCGTGGTGCCGGCGCGGTCGGTGCCGGCGAGGGCGACGGCGCGGTCGGTGCCGGCGCCTCCGTGACCGCCCCGGGGGAGCGGCTGACGGCGGCCGGCGGTGCTGCACGCTCGGGCGAGACCCCGGCGAGATCCTCCCTCCGAACCGCTGAGCCCTCCCGCCGCGGCCGCGCGCTCCTGCGCGACGTCGTACACCGGGATCGGACGCTCACCGCGGGAGGTGCCGAGCTCCGGCTCCTCGTGCTCGCCTGCGCGCCGGAGGACACGACCGCCGTCGACCTCGCGTCGGGATCACTGGTACGGCTCCGCGTCCCATGGCCGGCCGGCCACGCGCCGGACCTCGCCCTCTTCGACGTGGTGGAGGCCATCTTGGCCGACGATCCCGAGTCCGACGACCTGGCCCAGCCCGAGGCGGTGACGGTCGTTGCGCCCCCACGCCACGTCGGGTCGCTGCAGGGGCGGCGCGTGCGCAGGGTGCTCGCGCGCCTCGTGACCACCCACGACGACCCGCTGCTCGGGTTCCACGGGCCGTCCGCACCGTACTGGGGCTTCCACGGGCTCCGGCCTTCGCTGGCGCTGATCCGGCCGGCGCGCGGCCCACAGCTGCTCCGTCGCGGCGCCGACGGCTCGATCTGGGTCCGCTTCGGCTGGGCGCGCGACGACGTCTGGCTTCCTGTGGAGGACGGCCGCGCGGCCCGGGCGCTCGCCGCGTCCCGCCGCGACCGCCTGTCGGGAAAAGCCCTCGCGACGGCGCTCGGCTTCTCTCCGCACTACCTCCTCGTCGCGCTGAGCAGTCCTCGCGCCGGCCACTGCTACAAGGTCTGCGCGGCGGTGCTGCCGAAAGGCTGACGGAACCGCCGAAGAGGTGGCCAGTCCGCCCGCGCCGGGTGCCCGCGCCGCACCCGCGACCTCCGCAGGCGGGGGCTTGGACGTCAGCGAGCGAACTTGCCTCCGGCCAGGTCCTCGGCCATGGCCCAGCCGAACGCGACGAGCCGGTCGCCCCGCGCGGAATCGACCGCTCCGAACACCTCGAGCGCACCCTCAGGGAGCTTCACCTTCGGGTGCACGAAGTCCAGACCGCCGGCTGCAGAGCCATCTCCCTTCACGACGAAGGTCCGGTCGTCGAGCCTGGACTCCGCACCGAACCGCTTGGCAAGACGCCGCGCCCACGCCCGCTCCTCGCCCGTGGGGCGGTGACCTGCGGTCGGGACGACATCGACGAGCCCGGTGAACGCACAGAAACCGTCGGCGCGCACGAGCCTCGTGCCGAGCAGGACGTCCTCGTCGGGGAACGCGAGCAGCGCTCGCCGGAACTGGTCCGCCATCATGGCCTTCAGCGCGGACTCGGCGCGGCTGGTCCGGTCGACCGAGGCCACGCCCACGAGCAGCGACGGGGTGCCGCCGATCCGTTCGAGCGTGCAGAAGGAATAGCCGCGGAGCTTCCTCCCGTCCCTCACGGTCGTGACGAGCACCCACTCCTCACGTTCCTTGGACAGGAACCCGATGTCGAACCCGAAAGGCTCTACCCCGAGATCGGCCAGCTCTTCCAGCTCAGCGTCACTGAGTGCGGTGCAATCCTTCGTAGTGACCACCATCGGCATGGCGAGATTCTACCGCCCGAGCCGAGCGGCCACAGCCGGGCGCACCGGCGGGAACCCCGCTCGGACCGCGCGCTGCAGCGCCGCGGCCCCGCCCACGGGGCCGCATCGGCAAGGGCTCACAGGTACGTCCCCGGGCGCGGCGGCACCGGTTCGTCGTCGTCCGGACGGGGCAACCCTCGTTGGCGCATCTGGTCGAGCTGCGCTCTGGCGGCCATCTGCTGCGCGACCAGCGTCGCCTGGATGCCGTGGAACAGCCCTTCCAACCACCCGACCAGCTGGGCCTGCGCGACCCTGAGCTCGGCCTCAGAGGGGACCTCGTCGTCGAAGGGGAACGTCATGCGGTCGAGCTCCTCGGACAGATCCGGTGAGAGGCCGGAGGAGAGCTCCCGGACCGACTGCTCGTAGATCTCCTTCAGCCGCACCCGTCCGGCTTCGTCCAACGGCGCCTGGCGGACCTCGTCCAGAAGCTGCTTGACCATCGTGCCGATCCGCATCACCTTTCCGGGCTGCTCGACGGATTCGCGGCGCTCTTCGGCGCCTTCGCCTCCGGCGCCGCTTGCGCCGTCAGCTCCGCCGCCCCGTGTCGCGGAGGGCGCTGGTCGCCCGGGCCCCGGCAGCACCTCGTCTGGCGAGACCGCCTGCTCGGGGACCGTCGTCGGTGTCGAGTCCACTGTGCTCATGGCGTCGATGATGCCAGAGGCCTGGGGGTCCCAGAGGATCCGCCGGCGGCTCCGCCCGCGCGAGCGATCACGGCTTGGCCGCCCACGCGAGCAGCGGGACGGACATCTCGTCTGGCGTGAGCGAGCCGTGACGGCAGACGAGGCGCTGCTCCCCGGTGTCGGCAGGATCCAAGAAGGCCGTCGCCGCGAACGGGACGAGCGCGACGTCCCCGAGCCGCGCCTGCACGTCCGCGGCGGGGACCCCACCGAGCCAGCCGTCGTCGACCACCTGCTCGACGTCGCGCACCCAGGCGACGTCGGCGTACCGCTCGGAGGCGACGGCGAGGAGGTCGTCTTTCGCGCCAGGCCGCGCGTGCAGCCACCGGAACCGGCCCTCTCCCGAGAGCAGCCTGACGGCAGCCATCACCTCGGCGCCGAGCACCTCGATCGACGGACCGACCTCGACCTGTCCGTGGTCGGCCGTCACGACCAGCGCCGCCCCGGGCCGGAGCACGTCGAGGAGGTCGCCGACCAGCCGGTCCACGGCACGAAGCTCGGCGTCGTAGTGCTCGTCCAGCCCGCACGCGTGCGCAGTGCGGTCGAGCCCGTCGTAATAGGCGTAGACGAAGGGCGCGCCGTGCTCGAGAAGCTTCCACACCTCGACGACGAGGCCCGCGGGCGTACGCCAGCCGTAGAGGGGCGAGTCGCCGAGGTGAGCCGCAGTGAACCCGGTGGCGGCGTACTCGTTCCTCGAGACGACGGGCGTCGGTCCCGGGCTCGCCGGGAAGGCCGGGCGCGGCTGGAAGGAGCGGGGTGGGACGAGCCGGCGTCCGTCGCGCTCCCCGAGACGCCACCCGAGGACGTTCAGGATCTCGTCGCCCACCGCGACGCGATAGCCGACCACGCCGTGCTCCGACGGAGGGAGCCCGGTCGTCAGGCTGGTGAGCGCCGAGGCGGTCGTGCTGGGCGCGACCGACGTGATGGTCGTGCCCGTGCCGCTGCCGAGCACGGGCGCCAGACTCGAGACCCTCGCGTCGAGCTGCCGGGAGCCGAGGCCGTCGAGCACGAGCAGCACGATCTGACGCGCTCCATCGACCGGCTCGGGCATCCAGCCGGCCCGCGGTTCTT
>JAKAOD010000264.1 GCA_021823365.1 Actinomycetes bacterium
TTGTTGAGGTCGAAGCACAGCAGGGCACCGAGCTCGGAACGCTCGAGGGCCGCGCGCGCCCTCGCGAGCCGGTGCTCGTTGAGCCGCCGGAAGTCGACCCGCTCCTCGAAGTCGACGGCGCTCGCCCCCGGGGTCCGCACCCCGGCGTCAGCCGCCGGGCTCATCGATTGCGCTCCATCTCACTCTGGACCCTCCTGACCACAAACGATTGCAAAGCCATCGTCGTGCGCACCGGGGCGGATGTCAAGAGCAAGGATGTCCCCATCACCACCGACGACTGCTCGGTGATCAGCTGGTCTCCCGTCAAGGAAGCGCGGGGATCCGACGCGCGGCCGCCTCGGCGCCGGGGCGGCGAGACGCGCTGGCCGGGTCGCCGAGGTCCTCGATCGGACCGGGGCGGCCGAGGTAGAAGCCCTGCGCGAGGTGCACGCCGAGGCGGCGCAAGGTGTCGAGCTCGCTCGCTCGCTCGACGCCTTCGGCGACGATCCTCGCCCCCGTCTCCTCGGCGAAGGCGACGAGCGCGGCGGCGAGCGACCTGCGGACCGGGTCGACGTCGATGCTCGACACGAGGTCGCGGTCGAGCTTGATGAAGTCCGGCGCAACCCGGAGGATGTGGGCGAGGCCGGAGAAGCCGGCACCGGTGTCGTCGACCGCGAAGCGGGTCCCCTCCTCGCGGAGCGCGGCGATCGTCGCCATCAGCTCCTCGTAGTTGTCGACGCGCGAGTGCTCCGTGAGCTCCAGGACGACCTGTCCCGGCGGCGCCTCTTGCATGGCGAGCCACAGCTCCTCGGAGCACAGCGCAGCCGGGCCGACGTTGACGGCAAGCGCGACGCCGTCGGGGAGCCGGGCGCGCGCACGCAGCGCCATGCGCAGCGCGAGCAGCTCGAGCTCGACGCCGAGACCGGCTCGCTCGGCCTCCGCGAACCACTCATCCGGCGGGCGCAGCGGCTCGGGCGAGAACCGGCTCAGCACCTCGACCGCCGCCACGTGCCCGCTCGTGAGATCGACCACGGGCTGGAAGGCGAGGGAGAGGTGCTCCGGGTGGTCGAGGACCTCCTGGATCCGTCCCCGGGCGTCGGCCACCAGCTCGGATCCGGGCTCGAGAATGCCCATGACGAAGCGCTGCGTGCTCTGCGGACGTGCCGGGCGGCGCGCGGCGCGTCCGGCGTCGTGGGAAGCGTGGAGGCGCAGCATGTCCCTCGCCAGGCGGGAGAGGTCGCGTGCCAGGCCCACGACCAGGGTGACGAACCCGGCCACCTCCTCGAGCACGAGCACGTCCTCGTCGTCGAAGGCGTCGAGCTCGACCGATCCCATGGCGATCACGCCGAGCGTCTCCCCGCCGCGCACGAGCGGGACGCAGACCAACGACACCACGCCGAGCCGCCGGCAGACGTCGCGATCGGCACGCTCCTCACGCTCGGCGTCGCCCATGCGCAGCACGCGGCCGGTGCGCACCGCCAGTCCCGCGAAGCTGCTGTCCAACCCGACGCACGTGCCGACGAACGGCTCGAGCCGCCCGGCACCGCAGACGTACAAGATCCCGTCACCGTCGCAGAGGCCGACGAGCGCGCCGTCGGAGTGGGGCACGAGGTCCAGCGTGTTCCGGGCGACCCTGCGAAGGATCCGCTGCGGGTCGACCACCTTGTTGACCGCCGCGAGAGTCGTCATCCCTGCCACCCGCCCGAGGACGTTCCCATCGCCGGCTTCTACGCGACCGCGCCGGCTAACGGCTCCGAATCGGCGCAGCTTGAGCGGCATAGGCGAGGCGCACGGCTCCCCGGTGGCGCCCCCTAACGGCCGAGCAGGCCGAGGCCTTCAGCCCGGACCGGAGTAGACGCCCATCTCGGCCGCTGCCTGCCGCGCCGCGGCGAGGATCGGACGGTAGCCGGTGCAGCGGCAGAGGTTCGAGCCGACGAGCGCGACGAGCTCCCGGTCGTCGAGCCTCGTCCCGTCCCGACGCGCCCGGTCGAGCGCCCCCGCGAGCACGGTGAGAAAGCCCGGGGTGCAGAAGCCGCACTGGAGGGCGTGCCGCTCGTGGAAGGCCCGCTGGACGGGGTGGAGCTCCTCGCCCGCCGCGAGCGACTCCACCGTCGCGACGGAGTGACCGGCGCACTGGACGGCGAACAGCAGGCAGGAGCGCACCGGCTCGCCGTCGAGCAGGACCGTGCACGCCCCGCACGCCCCTTGCTCGCAGCCGAGGTGCGTGCCCGTCAGGCCGAGCCGCTCGCGAAGGGCGTCGGCGAGCGTCGTGCGCTCCTCGACTCCGAGCGTGCGCGCCTCCCCGTTCACCGTGAGGGAGACCTCGATCACGGTTCCTCCCGCGTCCCGGCGACCGCGGCTGCGGCCGCTCGCCGGACCATCCCCGCGGCGAGGGCGCGTAGGTAGTCCGCGGCGGCGTCCCCGTAGCCGGTCGGCGCGACGGCGTCGCGGGTGGCCTCGGCGGCCGCAGCCGGCGCGGCATCGGCGGGTCGACCGGTGGCGGCGGCCTCCGCCTCACGAACCCGCTCGGCGCGCCCGGCCGCCCCCATGACGGCGATGCGGCACCGGTCGACGACGCCGTCGGCGAGCTGCAGGCCGACGCAGGCGCCTGCCTGGGCGAAGGCTCCGTGAGTCGGGGCGTGCTCGGCGAAGCCGTAGGACCAGCCGGGGCGGCGGGGAAGGTGGATCTCGACGATGAGCTCATCCGGAGCGAGCGCCGTCGAGAACGGCCCCTCGAGAAAGTCCCCGGCGTCGACGAGGCGCCGGCCGTCCGGCCCGGCGAGCTCGATCTCGGCGCCGAGGGCGACCGCGACGAGGCACCACTCCGAGACGGGATCGGCGTGCGCGAGGCTTCCGCCGACGCTGCCGCGCACGCGCACGGGCACCTCGGCGACATGCCGGGCGATGTCGCTGAGAAGCGCGCCGAGCGCGCCGGGCGAGACGCCGTTCTCGAGGGCGCGATGGCGGACGAGGGCGCCGAGCGAGAGGCGCTGCGGTCCGACCTCGACGCCGGCCAACGCCGCGATCGGGTTGATGTCGACGAGGAGCGACGGCTGGGCGAGGCGGAGGTTCATCATCGGGACGAGGCTCTGCCCCCCGGCGAGCACCTTGGCGTCCTCACCTCCGTCTCGCAACGCCCGGACGGCCGCGTTGATCGTGCCGGCCGCAACGTAAGCAAACGATTGCGGCTTCACGGGGCGCACTGTACACTCCGCCGTCGTGGCCGGCGCAACGGGCGAGCCGAGGTACCGGCACGTCGGATCGCCGCTGCTGCGGCCCGAGGACCTCCCTCTGCTCCGGGGCGAGGCGACTTTCGTCGCCGACATCGAGCGCGCGCGCCGCTGCGACGCGGCCTTCGTGCGCAGCTGGGCTGCGCACGGGAAAGTGCGCAGCGTCGACCTCGGCGCCGCCCGCTCTGCGGCGGGCGTGCACGGCGTCTACGCCGCCGCGGACCTCGCGGCCGTCGGCGACGTCCCGGCGCCGCCGCGGGGCGGGACCCCGGCGGGGATGCGGCGACGGCCGCTCTGCGAGGAGCGGGTCCGCTTCGTGGGCGACCCGATCGCGCTCGTCGTCGCCGACGATCGCTACCTCGCCGAGGACGCCGCCGCGCTGGTCGAGGTGGACATCGAGCCGCTTGCTGCCGTCGTCGAGGCGGATGCGGCGCTCGAGCCCGGTGCCCCGGCGTTGTTCGACGCTTGCGCCAACCTGGTGGCCGAGCGGGAACTCGGCGAGCCGTGCGCGGCGGCGGTCGCCGCGAGCCCCTCCGTCGTCGAGCTGACGGTCGACAACCAGCGCGTGGCACCGGTGTCGCTCGAGGCGCGGGCGATCCTCGCCGAGCCGGTCGCCGGCGGGCTGCGCGTCTTCTGCTCGCACCAGGCGCCGCATCGCCTGCGCGCCGGGCTCGCCGCGGCGCTGTCGCTCCCGGCCGAGGCGGTGCACGTGACCGTCCCGTTCGTCGGCGGGGCCTTCGGTGCAAAGAGCCAGGTCTACCCGGAGTACCTCGCCGTCGCCTCCGCGGCGCTCGACCTCGAACGCCCGGTCCGCTGGATCGAGGATCGAAACGAGGCGTTCTCGGCGGCGACGCACGGGCGCGGGCAGCGGACGACGCTCCGCCTCGGGCTCGACGACGACGGCCGGTTTCTCGCCCTCGAGGTCGACATCTTGGCGAGCATCGGGGCCTACCCCCATACCGGGGGCTTCATTCCCGAGCTCACGGCCTGGAACATGTCCGGGCCGTACAGGATCCCCGCGGTGCACGTGCGGACCCGGACCGTCGTGACGAGCACGACCCCGACTGCCTCCTACCGCGGCGCGGGGCGCCCGGAGGCGGCCTTCGCCCTCGAGCGGCTCGTCGACGTCGCCGCCCGCCAGCTCCGGATCGACCCGGTGGAGCTCCGCCGGCGCAACCTCGTCCCCGACGACGCATTCCCGTACACCTCGCCGACAGGAGCCGTCTACGACAGCGGCCGGTACGCCGCGGCCCTCGACGCCGCCCTCGAGGCCGTCGACGTCGACGCGGTCCGCGCAGAGAAGGACCGCCACGTGCGCGAGGGCGACGGCGTGCTCGTCGGTCTCGGGGTCGCCTGCTGGCTGGAGCGCTCGGGCGGCCAGGCCAACTCGAGCGAGTACGCGGAGGTGAGCCTCACCGCCGAAGGCGACCTCGTCGCCCGCATCGGCACCGCAACCCAGGGCCAGGGCCACCCCATCGCCTTCGCCCAGATCGTCGCCGAGGCGACCGGCCTCGATCCGGCCGAGGTGCGCGTCATCGTCGGGGACACCGACGAGGTCCGCGAGGGCACGGGGGCCTTCGGCAGCCGCTCGATCCAGGTCGGAGGTTCGGCCGCCTACCTCGCGGCGACCGACCTGGTCGCCTCCGCCCGGGGGGTGGCCGCCGACCTGCTCGGCGCCACGGTCGAGGAGCTTCGACGCGAGGGCGACCGCTTCCTCGCACCCGGCGGCGAGGGCCTGTCGCTCGCCGAGGTCGGCCAGAAGGGCGGGCCGCTGAGCGCCGAGCGGCGCTTCCCCTCGCCGCAGGCGTTCCCCTTCGGCTGCTACGCCGCGGTGGTCGAGGTCGCCCGGGACACCGGCGCGGTGACCCTCCGGCGACTCGTCGCCGTCGACGACGTCGGCGTCGTCGTCAACCCGCTCCTCGTCGAAGGACAAGTCGTCG
>JAKAOD010000265.1 GCA_021823365.1 Actinomycetes bacterium
GAAGTTGGAGAAGTACACCGTGTCGCCGGCGGCCGGGTCGTGGTGCACGGCGGTGCACAGGCCGCCGTACTCGTGGACCGTGGTCCGGGCGTTGAAGCCGGGCGGGATGACCTCCTCGGGCTCACCCCCGCGGCCACGCGACCGGACGAGCACCTGGCGACCGCCTTCCGAGGGGCGCGCCTCGGTCCAGTACACGTGGGCAGGCGTGGCGATCGGGAACGAGAGCCCGACGACGTCTTCGACCAGCCGGTCGAGCGTGACGGGCGACGCCCACGTGCCGTGGGGAGAGGTGCGGGGCATGCGCCACTCCTAGGCCGGCGACTGGTCGGCGCGCAACCCGGTGAGGACGCAGGACGCGGGCGCGGGACGGCTCAAGCCCCCTCGGGGTTCGCCTCCCACCACTGGCACCACCAGCTGGCGCCGACGAGGATCCTGAGCTTCGGGTGCCAGCAGTACGAGAGGTCGTTGTAGGGCTCGAGGTAGTAGCGGCAGTTGTCGCAGCGCTCCTCTCCCGAGGGATGGCCCCGCAGAACCGCGTTGTCGGACAGGTGCCGCAGCTCGATCGACAGCTTCTCGTCGATCTCCTTCGGCTCGGGCTCGGGGATCACGTAGTCGGACACGCCACGCAAGTTAGCTGGCCAGGCGTTCGGGCTCAGTCCCTCGGGCGGGGCGGCCGCTCCACGACCCACGAGGGCTGGCGCCTCTCGAGGAAGGCCGACATGCCTTCCGCCGCCGCGTCAGCGCCGAACAGGCTCTCCGAGAGCCCGGCGGCGACGTCCAGGGCCTCGCTCCAAGGTCGAGCAAGGAGCTCGGGCAAGCTCTTCGTCGCCGCGAGCGCGCTCGGCGCGGACCGCAGCAGCGAGCCCACGACTTCTGCGACCCAGGGGTCCAGTGTCTCTGCGTCATCGACCGCGGCGGTCAGGACTCCGGCCGCGGCGGCTTCCGCGGCGCCGAACACGTCACCGGTCAGCGCGTAGCGGTCGAAGGCGCGCCGCCCCATCCGCCGGAGCGCCGGCACGGCGATGACCGCGGGCGCGACGCCCACGCGCACCTCACTGAACCCGAACGTCGCGTCCCGAGCTGCAACCGCCAGGTCAGCTGCGCAGACGAGGCCCATCCCTCCTGCGCGCACGTGGCCGTTCACCCGGGCGATGACCGGCTTGGGCATCGCGACGATGGAGGACAGCACCTCTGCCAGGGTCGTCGGCGGCTCTCCGGGCGGCGGATGGAGCCGCTCTCTCAGATCCATGCCGGAGCAGAACGCGGCGCCGGTGCCGGACAGCACGACGACCCGCACGTCGGGATCGGCCCCGGCGTCGCGGAGCCCTGACCCGAGCTCGGCCAGGAGACGGCGAGACAACGCGTTGCGGTTCGAGGGTGAGTCGAGCGTGAGCGTGAGGACGGGGCCTTCGCTCGCCCGGCGCACGAGCGGGACCTCACCGGGCATCGTCGCAGTGTAGGGGCGGCAGTCACGCGGGGGCGGGCTCGGCTCGGCGCGGCTCGGAGTGGCTCGGCGCGGGAGGCGGGGCGCGGTCAGAGCGGGAGGCGGGGCGCGGTCAGAGCGGGAGGCGGGGCGCGTCCGAGAGGGGGAGGCGCGGCGCACGCCGGGCCGCCCCGGTCGACGGGGCGAAGATGTGCTCGGGCCGGAACGAGCGCACCGCGCGGCTGCCCGCCCGGCCCCCGACGACCTCGACCCACTCTTCGCCGGTCCGGACGTTCTTCACGTGCGCGAGGAAGGACCACGTCGCCGTGCGGGGGCGTACCCCTTCCACCTCGACAGGGTCGCCGGTCCGCACCCCCGCCCACTCGGTCGAGCGCTCGAGGTGCGCGGGCAGCGACGCAGCGGGATGCTTGCCGCGGCGGCGGGCGCGTGCAGGAGGGGGGCCGTCGCGCTGGGTGGGCATCGACGTCGATGATGGCACCCCCGCGTAGCATTGGCGGCGATGTCGCTCACGCTGCCGAGATCGCTCTCGCCCACCCGCGTGACGTCGTTCACGGACTGCCCGCTCGCCTTCCGACTTCGTGCGATCGACCGGCTGCCCGAGCCGCCGTCGCCGCACACTGCCAAGGGGACGCTCGTGCACCGGGTGCTCGAACGGCTCGTCTGGGAGCATCCCGGTGCCGAGCGCACGGCCGAGGTGGCCGCCGCGGAGCTCGAGCGAGCCTGGGCAGAGCTGCAGGACGACCCGGAGTACGCCGCCCTCGAGCTCGACGATCGTTCGTCCGCAGCCTTCCTCGCGGACGCCGCCCAGCTCGTCACGAATTACTTCGCGCTCGAGGACCCGACCCGGGTCGAGGCCGCCGGCGTCGAGATCTGCCTCGAGGCGGACCTCGGCGGGCTCCGGCTGCGCGGGATCATCGACCGGCTCGACCTGAGCGCCACGGGTGATCTCGTCGTGGTCGACTACAAGACGGGCCGGGCGCCCGCCGAGCGCTACGAGAGGGGGAAGCTGACCGGGGTGCATCTCTACGCGCTGCTTTGCGAGCAGACGCTCGGCAAGGTGCCTGCCGAGGTGCGGCTGCTCCACCTTCGCGAGCCGCTTTCGATCACCTCCACGCCCACGGCCCAGACGTTGCGGGGCCAACGGGTCCGGACGCTCGCGGTGTGGAAGGCGATCGAGCGCGCGTGCGAGCAGGGCGACTTCAGGCCGCGACCCTCGCCGCTCTGTGGGTACTGCGGTTTCCACGCGTGGTGCCCGGCCTTCGGGGGCGTCCCGCCCGACCTTCCCGCCGTGTGAGGGCTGAGACGGCGCCAGCCGCTCGTAGCGGCCGGTTGGACGAGGCCGCGCTCGTCGGGAGTTGCCGGGTGATCGACGAGACGGGCGAGCGGTGGGCCGCCTCGCTGCGCGGCCGGCGCTGGGTGGACGTGTGCGCGGCCGTCGTCTCCAACCTGTCGGACCACGGGGCCATCTGGGTGCTGGCCGCGGCCTTGAAGGCGAGGCGACCGGGGCCGGCACGCCGGCGCGCCGTCCTCGCCCTCGCGCTCGCGGGGACGACCTCCTACGGCGTCAATCGGGCGGTGAAGAAGGTCGTCGGACGGACCCGCCCGGAGCATGCGGGGGTGCCGACCGACGGGTTGCCCATCAGGACGCCCTCGTCCAGCAGCTTCCCGAGCGGTCATACCCTCGCCGCGTTCTGCACTGCCGTGGTGCTGCCGGACAACCCGTCCACCAGGCTGGCGGCCCTCTCCTTCGCGGCGGCGGTGGCGGCGAGCCGCGTCCATCTGCGTGCGCACCACCTGAGCGACGTGCTCGGCGGCGCGGCCATCGGCGCGGCGCTCGGGACCGTCTTGCGGCCCCTTCTCAGCGTCCTGGCCCCCCGGCCGGGGTGCAGTGGGGGTCGCGCGGAATAGCCGTCGGGGGCTCCGCGTTGACGACGGCATGAGGTCGCGCGCGTTCTCGGTCACCTGGGACTATCTCTGCCCCTTTGCTCGCAACGCCCACGAGCACCTCGTCGCCGCATTGGACGGCGGCGCACCGTGGGACGTGACGTTCACTCCGTTCTCGCTCATGCAGGCCCACGTCGAGGACGGGGGCACGCCGGTGTGGGAGCTCGAGACGAAGGCCCGGGGCCTCCTCGCGCTCGAAGCAGGGGTCGTCGTGCGGGACAGGTTCCCTGACCGGTTCCGGGCAGCGCACGTGGCGCTGTTCGCCGTCCGCCACGACCAGGGGAAGGACATCTCCGACGCGGACGTCGTCCGCGAGACGCTCACGTCGGCGGGCGTGCCCGCCGGCGAGGTGTTCGCCGAGATCGCCGAGGGATGGCCGCTTCACACCATCCGGACGGAGCACGAGAAGGCGGTGTCGGACTACGAGGTCTTCGGCGTGCCCACGTTCATCGCGGATGGCGACGCGGCGTTCGTCCGCTTCATGACACGACCTGCCGGCGACACGGCGAGAGCGCGGGCCGTCATCGAGCGGGCAGTCGACCTGCTCCGGGACCACCCGGAGCTGAACGAGTTCAAGCACACGAAGATCCCTCACTGAGCTCGTCCCGACCGCGCGCTGGGCCCGGTTCCCCCCGCCGGGCTCAGCTCGCGTACGCCGACAGCACCGCCGCCGTTCGCTGCCGCTCTTCGGAGTCGCCGATGACCGAGGCGACGAATTCGGTCGCGCCGGCGTCCGCGAGCCGCTCGAGCCCGTGCAGGACCCCCGCGTCGTCGCCGACGAGGGAGACGTCCGACGGGCTCGACGCGCCCTCACGGTCGAGCATCGCGCGGTAGGAGGGCAGGGTCGGGTAGATGGCCAGCGCGTCGTCGATCCGCTTGCGCGCCCTTTCTGCGTCGGAGGTGACCACGACTGGGAGCGAGACGACCACACGCGGAGGCCGGCGCCCCGCGGCCGCCTGGGTGATGGTCGGCACGATGTGGCTCGCCACCGTCTTGGTACCCGTCATCCAGGTCACGGTTCCGTCCGCGAGGCTGCCCGCGAGACGCAGCGTCTCGGGTCCGAGGGCGGCGACCACCACCGAGGGCGGGGGTGCGCCCGGGATCTCGAGCGGCCCGAGCGTGCGAGCGGTGACCACCTCCCCCTCGTGGTCGACCACCTGGCCCCGCAGCATCGGGAGAAGCGCCTCGAGGTACTCGCGGAGGTAGCGGACGGGCCGCTCGAAGCTGAGCCCCCACAGGCCTTCGACGACGGGTCTGTGCGACAAGCCGATCCCCAGGGTGAAGCGTCCCCCCGAGACCGCCTGGACGGTCAGCGCCTGCTGGGCCATCACCTGCGGCAGGCGGCTCTGGACGGGGACGACTGCCGTGCCGAGCTCGACGCCCTGGACCTTCTCCCCGACGACCGCGAGGAGCGTGCACGCGTCGTAGCCGAACACCTGCGACGCCCATGCCGAGGCGAACCCCCGGTCGCGCAGGTCCGCCACGAGGTCGCAGATCGCCGCCACGGGAGGGCGCTGGTCGATGAGGACGCCGATCCGCACGTCGAGCACATTAGGCACCGGTAACGTGCCGGCGTGGGCAACGACCGAGGACCCGGCCCGGCCGGGGGGACGCCTGCACTCGGGATCGTCGGTGCCGGGCAGCTCGCCCGCATGATGGTCGAAGCGGCCAGCGAGCTCGGGGTCCGGACCGTCGTGCTCGCGGCGCGGGCCGACGACGCGGCGGTCCCGGTCGCGAGCGAGGTGGTCCTGGGCGAGGCC
>JAKAOD010000266.1 GCA_021823365.1 Actinomycetes bacterium
CTCCTAGCCCGGCGAGGAGGCTGCGCTCCAGATGGCCAGGCACCGCCGAAGGGAGTTGTCGGCCACGAGCTCCGGCAGCACGTGGGTCTTGAGCGCCTCGAAGGGTGCGCCGTCGCGAAACCAGGAGGTCTCGTTCGTCGTGAGCGCGTCGACGACCGCCGTCTCGAGCGAGGAGTCACCCCGCCGCAGCGCCCGTACGAGGTCGGAGATCGACTCCGCGCCGGCGCGCTGGAGCACCGGGGGCAGGCGAGCGTCGAGCAGGTAGTGCTTGTCCTCGCCGAGCACGATCGACGAGCGCTCGTACAGGAACTGCTGGAGGTACTGGAAGTCCGCCTCGGTCGTGGCGATCACGCAGGAATCTCCGCGCGGTTTCGGCCGACCGATCGCGCGATCGCCGGGCCGATCTCGGCGAGGGGGAGCAGCGCCGAGGCGAGTCCTGCTCGGGCGACGGCGCCCGGCATCCCCCAGACGACCGAGCTCGCCTCGTCCTGCGCGAGCACCCTGGCCCCGGCAGCGGCGAGCTCACGAGCGCCAAGGAGGCCGTCCTGGCCCATTCCGGTGAGCACCACGGCGAGCACGCGGCCGCCCCAGATCGCCGTGGCGCTGCGGAACAGCACGTCGACCGACGGCTTGCAGGAGTTCTCCGGGGGGCCGTCGTCGAAGTCGGCGACGACCTCGGTGCTGGCTCGGCGCACGACGAGGTGGGTGCCCCCCGCCGCGACGTAGACCGTTCCCGCCTCGAGCGCAGTCCCGGGTGCGACCTCGACGACGTGCAGCTGGCTGTGGGCGTCGAGGCGCTCGGCGAGGAGCCTGGTGAACAGCGGCGGCATGTGCTGGACGACGAGCACCGGGACCGGGAGGCTCGCCGGGAGCACGGGGAGGAGCTCGGTGAGGGCGTGGGGGCCACCCGTCGAGGATCCGATGACGACGGCCTCGACGCGGTCGAGCGGGATGGTCGCAGCGCCTCCGGCGAGAGGCCTCCCGGCGCGTGCCGCAGGCGCGGCGACGGGCGCTGAAGAGCTGGGTGGCCCCGCGGCACCGCCTGCGCCGGTCCCGGCTGCCCCTGCGCCGAGGGGCGACGGCACCGGCTTCTCGCTCTGGCGGAGCGCCCGGGCGCGGTGGAAGCTCGTCCAGGTCCGGAGGACGGGCGCGAGCTCGTTGCGCACCGCGGCGCGGGCGGCGTCGAGGTCGCCAAGCTGGGAGGGCTTGAGGACGTAGTCTGTCGCGCCGAGCGAGAGGGCGTCGAGCGTCGCCGTCGCGCCCCGGCGTGTGAGCGTGCTGTACATGACGACCGGGAGATCCGGCCATCTCGGGCGGAGCTCGCGCAACGTGCCGAGCCCGTCGAGCTCGGGCATCTCGATGTCGAGCACCACGATGTCGGGCAGGCGGCCGGCGAGGCGCTCGAGGGCGGCGCGGCCGTTCGGCGCCGTGGCTGCGACGACGATGTCGGGCTCCTCCTGGAGCGCGCCGGCGACGACGTGGCGGATGACCGCCGAGTCCTCCACGAGCAGCACCCGGATCGGCGCGGGCGGCGCCGGCGTCACCACCGCGGTGCTCAGGAGGCCCGGCGGGCTGCGGGGCTGCCGGGATCGGCGGCGAGGCGCCCGACCGAGTCGATGTCGAGCACGAGCAGCAGGGCATCCTCGAGCTTGTAGGTCCCGCTGCACATCGACCGGACCTGCCGGGAGGCGGTCGAAGGGACCGGCTCGTAGCTCTCCGGCACCGGCTCGACGACCTCTCCCGCTTCGTCGACGAGGAGGCTCACGACCTCGTCGTCGAGGCGGATCACCGCGTTCATCAAGGCACCTGCGTCGGGGAGGCTCGGGAGGGCGAGCCAGTGACGCACGTCTATCGCGGTGACGATCTGGCCGCGCAGGTTGATCAGGCCGCGGACCTCCCGCGGCGCGAGCGGGACGAAGGTCATCGGCTGGTCCCTGATGACCTCCTGGACGCGCCAGACCTCTATCCCGATGAGGAGGTGGTCGACCTTGAACGTGCAGTACTGGGCGGCGTCCTCGACGGGACGCCGGGCAGGGTCAGGCGACACGTCCGGTCTCCTTGCTCGAAAGCTCGTAGGCGGCGGTCACGTCGAGCACGTCGGTCACGTGCCCGTGGACGACGGTCGAGCCGAGCACCCCGGGCGCCGCGCCGACGGCCCGCACCTCGAACACGCCCTCGACGATGTCGAGGATCTCGCTCGCCACGAGCCCCAGCTGGCGGTCGCCGTCGGAATAGACGACGACGGGGACGCTGGCCGCCGTCTCGTCGTCGCTCGTCCGGGCGCCGACCTCGCCGGCCGAGTCCTCGCCCGGAAGGACGTGCGCCAGGGACACGAGCGGGAGGAGGTCGCCCCGGTACTGCATGACGTGGCCGGTCCCGGCGAGCTCGACGGCGTCCGCAGGCGCCTCCTCCAGGCGGGCGACGGCCTGGAGGGGGACGGCCACGCGCCGGTCGCGCCCGGCACGGAGGAGCACGAAGGTGCTGCGCCGCCCGCGACCGCCGGCGTCCTCCTCGACCACCTGTGTCGACAAGTTGGCGCTCATCTCCTCGACCTTGGCGCTCGCGGCGACGCCGATGACGTCGAGGATGAGCGCGACGCTCCCGTCGCCGAGGATCGTCGCGCCGGCGAAGAGCGGCACCTGCTTCACGTGGCGGCCGAGCGGCTTCACGACGATCTCCTCGGTGCCGAAGACCTCGTCGACGACGACGCCGAGCAGGAGCCCGTCGGCCTGCAGGACGACGATGCTCACCGCGCCGGGGGCGCCGCCTGCGGCGCCGGGGGCGTAGCCGAGCAGCTCGTCGAGACGGATCAGGGGGAGCAGCTTGCCGCGCAGGCGATAGACGAGCGCCCCGCCGATGCGCTCGATGTCCGTCTGGGCCGCCTCGGCACGCAGCTGCACCATCTCGAGCAGGTTCGCCTGGGGGATGGCGTAGCGCTCTCCGCGGCAGCCGACGAGGAGGGCCGGGATGATCGCCAGGGTGAGGGGGATCTTGATCCGGCACGTCGTCCCGGCCCCTGGCGTGCTCGAGAGGTCGACGGCACCGCCGATGCGCTCGACGTTCGTCCGCACGACGTCCATCCCGACCCCGCGGCCGGAGACGTTGGTGACCGTTCGCGCGGTCGAGAAGCCCGGCTTGAAGATGAGGTCCACGACCTCGCGCTCGGACATCGACGAGAGCTGTGCCTGGGTGACGAGGCCGCGCTCCAGTGCCTTGGCGCCGATCGTCGCGGGATCGATCCCGGCGCCGTCGTCGGCCACCTCGAGGACCACCTGGCCGCCTTCGTGGTAGGCGCGCAGCAGCAACGTGCCGGTCTCCTGCTTTCCCGCCGCGAGCCGCTCCTCGGGGAGCTCGATCGCGTGGTCGATGGCGTTGCGGACGAGGTGGGTGAGCGGGTCCTTCACCGCCTCGAGGAGCGAGCGGTCGAGCTCGGTCTCCCCGCCTTCCATCTCGAGCGAGACGCGCTTGGAGAACTGCGCCGCGAGGTCGCGCACCACCCTCGGAAGCTTCGACCACAGCTGCTCGACGGGCTGCATCCGGGTCTTCATCACGCTCTCCTGCAGCTCGCTCACGATCATCGACAGCCGCTGGACCGTCTGGTGCAGCGGCTGGCTGTCGAGCGTCTCGACGTGGGCGGAGACCTGGTTGCGGGCGAGGACCAGCTCGCCGACCTGGGCCATCATCGAGTCGAGGAGGTCCACGTCGACGCGGACGCTCCGCTCGGCAGCCGAGCGGTGGACCTCGGCTCCCTCGGAGGTCGCCACCGGCCCGGACGCGGCCGGCGGCTCGGCGTGCTCCTGCTCATGCCGGCGGCCACCTTTCGGGGCGGGCGGGACGACGAGCTTCCGGGCGGGCTGCGCCGCCCGGGGCTCGGCGGCCTGCAGGGTCGGCGGCGCGCCGGGCGGCGTGTCGCCCTGCAGGCGCTCCAGGGTCGCGACGAGCGCGGAGAGGTCGCGGTCGTCCTCCGCGCCGCTCCGCTCGATCGACTCGAGCAGGCCGCGGATCGCGTCGACGACCTCGAGGAGGGCGTCGGTGCGGGCCCGGTCGAGCTCGAGCCTTCCGTCGCGCAGCTCGGAGAGGAGGTTCTCGGCGGCGTGCGAGATGCTCTCGAGGCGGGCGAAGCCGAGGAAGCCTGTCGTGCCCTTCACCGTGTGAATCGTCCGGAAGACGCTCCCGAGCAGGTCGCGCGAGTGGGGGTCGCTCTCGAGGGCGACGAGGTCCTGGTCGAGCTGGTCGAGGTTCTCGTTCGTCTCGACCAGGAACTCCTGGACGATCTCGTGCATCGCTTCGTCGTTCATCCGGTCCCTCTCTTCGCCTCCACCGTCCTCACGCCGGAACGAGGCCCTGGGCGCGCGCGTAGGCACGCAGTCGCTTGATCGCGGTCGCCCGGATCTGGCAGACCCTGCTCTCCGTCACGCCGAGCCGGGCGCCGATCTCGGCGAGGGTGAGGCCCTCGGCGAAGCTGAGCGCCGTCACGGTCCGCTCCCGTTCGTCGAGACTGCGGAGCATCGCCTGGAGGGCGAGGCTCGTCTCCCTCGCGATGCATGCGGCGAGCGGCTCCTCGTCGGGGTCGCTCGGCTCGGCGACGTGGCGGCCCTCGCGGGCACGGCCCTCCTGGGAGCGACCTTCGAGGGAGGCGACGTGCGCGCTCGAGATCTGGCCTTTCGCGCTGCGGAGGATGTCGACGGCGACACCGAGGGCGCCGGCCTCCTCCGACTCGGTCGGCTCGCGGCCGTGCTCGTTGCAGAGCTGGGCGAAGTTGGACTGGATCTCGCGCTCGCGCCGGCGCAGGCTGCGCGGTGCCCAGTCGACCTGCCGGATGCCGTCGTACATCGCGCCGCGGATGCGGTGGACCGCGAAGGTCGCGAACTGCGCCCCGCGCGAGGCGTCGTAGCGGTCGACGGCGTCGAGCAGGCCGACGGCGCCCCAGCCCTCCAGATCACCGAGCTCGACATGGCAGGAGAGGCCGGAGGCGACCCGTCGGGCGACGTGCTTCACCAGCGGGTAATAGGCGGTGACGAGGGCGGACCGGCTCGCCTCGTCGCGTGCGTCGCGGAAGCGTGCCCAGAGGGAGCCAAGGCGCTCGTCTCCGGGCGCGCCGCCGTCTCCTGGCGCGCCCGGGTCCTCCCCGGGCGCCGGACGGAGA
>JAKAOD010000267.1 GCA_021823365.1 Actinomycetes bacterium
GAGAGTCGATGCTCGGCAGCTTGATGCTGACGAGGAAGAACACCGCGATCGGGGCGAGGTAGACCGCCGATGAGGGCTGCAGGCCTGCAAGCCAGGCCCGGTCGCGCGAAGCGCCAGCGTCGACGCCTGGCAGACGCTCAACGCGCCCGCCGCCAGTGACGCCTGGTTCGATTTCCTTAGAGGCCGCCACGTTCACGTTTGCTTCACTTGCTGCGTCTGTCCTCTGCTGCAGGGCGAAGCCAGCGCCCGCCGCCCTCGGAGCGGAGAAGCGTGGGGTGGGGGAAGAGTGTGGGCTGCGCTGAGAGCCGCTCGACTAGCAGCCGTGCTGCAGGAGCGGAGAGCGCACCTGCACCGCCGGCTTGCCGCCAGAGAATAGCGTCGAGAGGTAGCTGCTCGGCAACGGGTTGCCGCCAGCCGGCTGGGCATTGCAAACGCTGTTCAGCGTCATCGAAGGCCGGTAGTACTGGCGGAAGTTGGCCTGGGTGATCGTCGGCAACGGATAGAGGACGGCATTGCCGGCCATCTTCTCACCCGCCAGAAGGTGGAGGGCGACGAGGAAAGGAACCAGCACCGCCTGACCCCCGCTCTGGGGGAAGCCGATCGACCCCGTCTTGAGGTACTGCTTCCAGTATGCGAGCCAGTAGCCGCCGCCCTCGAAGCCCGTGATGTAAGGAAGCGGCCTACCCGCTTGCTGGAACGCCTCGCCTGCTGGTACTGCGCAGGTGCCGCCGTCCCATACTCCGCTTATGGTCTGCGGATGCGTGGCGAGGAACTCCGCAGTCTGGGTCTTGCCCGTCGATGCCGTCCACTGTGAGTTGATCGAGAAGATCTTGATCCCCTTCGCCTTGGCGAAGGTCGCGGTTGCGCCAGCCTGTCGTGTATCCGAGGCCGCTACACCAGGAATTCCGTCGCACATCAGTATATTGCCATGGCCATGCAACTTATTGATCAGCCACTGAGCCGTGATGGCACCGGCCTCGTACTCTTCGAAGTCGACCTGGATGTCCGTGGTGCAGTCGGTGCCGGTCTCCATGCTGATCACGAGCACGTTCGCTGCGCGCGCGTTGGCGTAGGCCTGGCACACGCCGGTCGAGGGCGGCTGCATGACGAAGATCACCTGGCAGTCCTCTTGCACCATGTCGTTGATCTGGGTCGCCTGCAAGGTAGCGCTGTTGTTCGCGTCAGCGGTTGTGAGGCTTCCCTTCACGAGGCCTTTCGCCTTCAGCTGGCCGAATATCTCCTGGGCGACCTTCAGGCCCTCGACACGCCAGGAGTTTCCCTGGTACGCGCTGCTGTAGCAAAGGTGCCACGGCGCCTGCGGCGGTGTCCAGTTGGCGTAAGGGTTCGGACCGAGGCGCACCCAGTTCCAGAAGCCAGAGTAATAGCGGCGTAGCGAGGCGGGGACGTAACGGTTGAGCGCAGCCGTGTCGGCCGCGGTCGGGGTGGCGCGGGCCGGCGAGGCGATTGGCGTCGGGCTCGCGGATCCGCTGCGGGCGGTCGATCCGGAGGCTGCACTCACGCTCTCGCCCACGAGCAGCCCTGCAAATGTAAGTGTCGCCAGGAACGTGCCCAGCATCCGGCGCTTTCTGCTCTTCACCGCCGCATCCCCCTTCTCCAGGTAGTCACTCGTCTGCGGAAGTTCAAGGGCGCGGCTGCTCCTTGCTCGCCTCCGGCTTGGCACAACGCGCTTGACTGGGACCCTTGCATGCTTCCCCACGCGAGCGACCGGCCCAGCAGTAAACCATATGCTGTGGCAAATATAATGTCAAGGGGTTACGTCTGTGGGAGCTCGCGGCGAGGCGCCCGCGGCGGGCGGATCGGCGTTCGTCAACCGACCAGGACAAGGGGGATCTGAGCGGCGTGTCGGCACCCCTTTCCGAGGACCTCAAGGTCGGCCAGCGCTATGAGGTCGCACCTCGTGTGACGAACGCGAAGCGGCCCGCGGGCGCTCACCGTGCGGTCGCCGCGGATACATTTCCTCGAATCGGTGATGCGCTGACGCCGTCGACGAGGGTTCTCGCGCTGCGACAGGACAGGCGCCGAGCGGACTGGTCCGCGCGAGGCTTCGTGCTGCCCGGCGTGACGATGGTGGGTCGAGGCGGCCGCGTCGTGCTCGACCATGCCCGGGCCACCGTGCGCCCGTGAGTCGGAACGCGGAGAGCGGTCGTGAGGACGGCATGACATCAGATCGGGAGTCCGTTGCGGAGACGCGGTCTCGCTTGGTCGGCCTCATCGATCCCGACGATGTTCGCACCTTTGAGGTCTCGCGCCCTCCGGCCGCCCTCGTCGAGCGATACCTGCGACTCGCCGACCTCACCCCGACGCTGTCCGACGCCCTTGACGAACTCGGCATCGGAGGTGCCGTCGCCGGCCACATCCTGGCACCGATCGGTCCCGACCAGGGGCGCGTCTGCGGTCCTGCTGTCACCATCCGCTACGCGCTGGCTGGCGGCACGCCGGGCGATCACCGCGCTCGCGGCGAGCGCGCGAGACTCGCTGACCGGGATCTCTACCAGATCGGCCGGCGCGGAGACGTAGCGGTGTTCGATTGCGGAGGCTTCACCGGCGCATCTGTGCTCGGCGGTCTCTCCGCCTCCTGGGCGCGCCGCGTCGGCATCGCTGCGTGCGTGGTCGACGGATCCGTCCGCGACGTCGCCCACGTTCGTCGCCTTGGGCAGCCAGTCTGGAGCCGCGGGCGGACTCCCGTGACCGGCCGGCACAGGTTGGAGGCGGTCGAGATAAACGGTGCCGTCGAGCTCGCCGGAGTCCAGGTACGGCCAGGTGACCTTGTGGCGGGCGACGAGACCGGCGTGTGCGTCATCCCGGCCACGCACGCCGCAGAGGTGCTGGAGCTGGCGGAGCGCGCTGACGCCGGCGAGTCTCGTGTCGAGCAGATGGTGCTCGACGGCGAGCCACTCGAGGCGCTGGCGGCCGTGCGACCTCTCGAGACGTGGTAGCGCCGCGCCGGTCCGTCGCCGGTACGCCTCGATCGAGGCGGACGGGCGCGAGGTGTGCGCCGACGTGGCCGCCACGCTCGACGCCGACCTCCTCGGCTCGACGAGCGTGGCGATGAGGCTCGATGGTCGTACGGCACTCGTCACCGGAGCCTCTCGTGGCATCGGTGCAGCGACTGCCACCGCCCTGTCGCGTGCGGGGGCTCGAGTTGCGCTCGTCGCCCGGGACCGGCGCGCGCTCGAGGCGCTGGCGGTCGAGCTCGGTGGCGACCACGTGCCGATCACCGCCGACCTTGCCGACGCCGAGGCTCCAGCTCGGGTGGCCATGGAAGCCAGCGACGCGCTCGGCGGGGTCGACATCCTCATCAACAACGCCGGTCAGGCGGTGCGCCAGCCAACAGTCGAGACGACCGCTGACGTGATCGACCGGCTGCTCGCGCTCAACGTGCGCGCCCCGCTGTTGCTCGTCGCTTCCCTCGTGCCGATCATGGCGAGGCGTGCTGGTGGATCCATCGTCATGCTCTCGTCCATCTCGGGCCTCACCGGGACGCCGAATCGAGCTGCCTACGCCGCCTCAAAGGGGGCGGTGGGCGCCGCCACACGCTCTCTTGCCGCCGAGCTTGGGCCGCTCGGCATCCGGGTGAACGCCGTGGCTCCAGGAGTCGTCGACACCGACCTCTGGACGCGCAATAAGCAGGTCCCCGGCGTCGTCGAGAGCGTCACGGCCCAGACGCCCCTCCGCCGTTGGGGACTGGCGGACGACATCGCCGACGTCATCCTCTTTCTCGCCTCTGACACTGCCCGCTTCGTGACGGGCGAGATCATCTCTGTCGACGGAGGGATGGCGCACTTCGTCGATCTCTACGCCGGACCACCGACATGCCAAGGAGCGGCTCCGCTGCTCAACCGCCGGCGAGCCGGCACGACAGACTAAGGCCCACACAGTCGATCACCGGCGGCGGCGACCGTTGCGAGCAACGAGAGATGCTCGAAGGCGCTCGAGGAGCAGCCGGGTCACCCGGCCGGTCCCACAACCGGTGCCGACGACTACCTCATCGCCGTCGAGTACGAGGTGCGACAGCAGAGCGCGACCCCACCGCTCATGTGGGGTGGCGACACGGTCACAGATCACGGCATCCGAGCCCACGCGACTGGACAATGGCAGTCCGTTGTTGGCCCAGCTCATCGCCCTCCGTCTCGTTCGACAGCCCGTCCCCACCTTGGCGGGCGAACTCGACCGCGATGTCGTATCGATCGGCTCCGCCCGCCAGCAGAAGCGACAGCAGCACACGGGCTTTCGGCCCATCGAGGAGACCGGAGCTGATGACGCCCCGCCCGAGCAGCGCGGTCTCCGAACCGGCGAAGCCGGAGTACGTCGACCGCAACGGCTGGCCCGCGCCGGCACGGGAGCTGAGGACGACAGGCATTGAGTCGAGTAGACGAACGAATGCTGGTGACTCGGCAACCTGGCGGGTAACGTGGCCGCCCCCGAAGCCCTCGATGACGAGCCCTCGGTAACCAGCGTCGAGAACATGCCGGCACCATCGGCCGTCGTCTCCGATCGCCATGGTGCACAGTGCCACCGGGGCATCGGCCACCGAGTGTGGAACGGAGTCGAGAGTGCGCCGTGGTGGGCGGAGCACCACCTTCGCGTCACCCTCGACGACGTAGCCGATCGGGCCGAGCGTCGGGGAGGCGAAGCTTGAGAGGTTGCTCGTGTGGTGCTTGCGCACGAACCTCGCGGAGTGGATTTCATCGTTGAGGACGACGAGCACGCCAAGCCCGGTGGCGCCGGCGGCGGTCGCCGTCGCCGCCGCTGCCAGAAGGTTCGCCGGCCCGTCGGGGCTCGCAAGCGAGGAGTTCCGCATCGCGCCCGTGACGACGACCGGAACCTCGTAGCGCCAGAGCAGGTCGAGCGCGAAGGCCACCTCTTCGAGGGTGTCGGTTCCGTGGGTCACGACGACGCCAGAGAGATCCGGAGTCGACTTGAGGTGCCGCGCCATCGTGCGCAGCATCGTCAGCACGTCGTCGAGGGTCACGTCCGGCGAGGCGAGCACAAAGGGCGTCATGGTCTCGACCTCGGCGAGTTCCTCGAGCTGGGGGACGCCCGCCACGAGGCTCGTTGCATCAAGCGTCGGCCTTGCCGCCTCCGCTCCTGC
>JAKAOD010000268.1 GCA_021823365.1 Actinomycetes bacterium
ATCACCACGAGCGCCCGAAGGAGGCGTTGCAGTACGAAGCGCATCATCGCCGAACGCTCATGACGCGGCCTCGGCAGTATGAACGACGGGACCGAGCGCCAACCTCCGCTCGGCCGGGTAGCGTCCGGTCCCGTCGCCTCTTCACGCCTGACTAGTTCTTTCTGATGCCCGTGAAGATTCCCCAGCCCAGTGGGTTCAGCTGGTACCCGTGGACGCTCTTGGAGACCGCAGAGAACAGCGGGCGGGTCTGGATCACCATTACTGGAAGCTGGTTCACGACCATCTTGTCGAGCGCCTGGTAGAGGATCTTCCGTGTCGCCTGGTTGGAGGTCGCGAGGGCATTCCCGATCAGCTTCTGCATCCCTGGGTTGTGGTAGTCCGCCTGAAGGTGGGGAAGCATGATGATGTTGTAGAAGGAGTTCGGGTCGCCGCTCTCGTTGAAGAAGTTCCAGATCGCATCGTAGGTGTGATTGATGTAGTTCTGGAGCCAAACGGAGATCTCCTCAGTGTCGATCTTCAGGCTCACCCCAATCTGTGCCAGCGATGACTGCCAGACCGTTGCCGTCTGAACGGCCTCTGGATAGCCCGCGGGAAGGTCGACCGTGAAGCTCAGGTTCGGGGCCCCAGCCTTTGCAAGCAGCGCCTTTGCCTTGCTGAGGTTGTAGCTGTAGGGGTTGAGATTCGCGTAGGCCCAGGACGAGGGTGGCACAGGATTCCAGGTCGAGACTCCGTAGCCTCCGTAGGCGATCTTGCGAATCGCGGGCTTGTCGAGAGCGTACGCGAGGGCCTGTCGAATCAGGGGGTTACCGAGCTTGCCCTTCGAGTTGAATTCGATCAGGGCAAGGCTGTTCGAGCTCGATGCTTTCACGACTCGGTCTCGAGAGGAGCTGACAGCTGCCAACGACGACGCAGGCAACTCCGGAACAACGTCCACGGCCCCGGATGCGAGGTCGTTCACCTCAACCGACGGGTTCGGGATGATCTTGAAGACGAGCTGCGAGTACGCGGGCTTCTTGCCGAAATACTTCGGGAAGGCCTTCAAGACGATCTCGTTGTTCGGAACCCACTTCACGAACTCGAACGGTCCCGACCCGATGGGGTCCGTGCTCGCCTTGGCGAAGTCAGATGGCGCGACGATCGCGATGTTCGTCAGCGCATCGAGTAGCGCTGCGTCGGGCTTCGATAGGACGAGCTTCAACGTCGTCGGGTTGAGGACCTCGTACTTGCGGACCGCGGACAGGTACGGCGCGTAGACGGACTTCTTTCCAGCAGCCCGCTTCAGTGACTGAACGACCTCGGTCGCGGTGACTTTGGCGCCGTTCTGGAACAGCGCGCCCGGATGCAGGGTGAAGGTGAAGACCGTTGCCTGCTTGTTCACCGCGGGTGTTGCGAGATCCGGAACGACGGCAAGGTTGGGACCGTACTTGACGAGTGTACTGAAGACGTTGTTTCGAATCGCGTAGATGTACTCGATCAGCTGGTTCGTGGCGGGGTCGAAGCTCGTGATGTCCGAGGGCAGCGCTACGGTGACGGTCTGGGCTGCAGAGACCGTCTTTGGATTGCTACTGGCTGCTGCTGTGACCGAGATGCTCAGCGTCGCGGTACCGCCGACTGCGAGCGCGACGAGCGCCGATCGCAAGCCTGAGCGCCTGCTGCGAAGAAGCGGTGACACTCTGCCTCCCTCTCTCAGTTCCCTCTCGCGCTAGCGACCGTCGGGTCGGCTAGGTGGCCCGAAACGTGGAACCACGTTTCAGAAATATAAGCGTGCGGAGCCAGCTCAGTCAAGGTTCTGTAATCTTCGCGGGCGTCGCGGGTCGCGCCTAGTTCTTCAGCAGGACGCGGCCAGGTCTTGCGCCGGTACGACGACCGCCGTCGATCACGGGCACCCCCCCGACGATGACGTGGCGCAACCCGACTGCCGGCCGGAGCGGATGCTCGTACGTCGCCTCGTCGTGGAAGGCATCCGGGTCGAACACCGTGAGGTCGGCGATGGCGCCAGGTTGCACAGTTCCGCGATCTGCGAGCCCGAGCTTCCGCGCGGGATCTCCCGTTGCCTTCGCGATCGCTTGCGCCCAGGGCATGCCCAGTTCAACGAGCAACTGAAGTGCCTTCGGGAACGCTCCGAACGCTCGCGGGTGGACGGTAGCGGGATAGTCGGTGCTGAGACTGAAGCCATCCGAGCCGATCATGACCTTCTCGTGGGCGAGGATCTGCTCCTGCTCGGAAAGGTTCGAACCGAACACCACGACGTCCACGTAACCCCTCGATCGCTCAAGGAGGTCAACGGCGAGCTCGGACCAGTCGCAGGACGCTTCGTCAGCGCACTCGGCGAGAGACCTGCCGACCTTGTTCGCGTCTTCGGGGTCCGTCACCCTTACCACGATGATCTTGTCGGGCGAGTAGCCGGTTGCTGCGATACCTGCGGCGAAGCGCCCTCTGCGACGGCCTACGGCACCGAGGAAAGTGGCCACGCCCTCGCGTCGATCCTCGGCGGCAAGCAGCTGGAACAGAGTCGTCTGACCCGCCGTATACGGGTAGGCATCTGCGTGCACGTCCGGACCCGCGGCATCCAGTCTCTCCAGGCACTTGTCGACGATCCCGCTCGTGCTCGCGCGCAGGACGCGAAGGTGCGAAAGCTGGAGGTGAACGCTCGTGTGCGTCGCCATATCGCATACCTCGTCGATCGCGGCGAGCAACCCCGCGGCGTCGTATGCACGCATGTGTGCAGTAAGCAGTGCATCCGAGGATGCGGTGATGCGCGCGACCTGCGCGAGTTCCTCCTGGTCTGCCGCTTCGCCCGGCGGGTACATGAGTCCGAGGCTCGTACCCCACGCCCCGGCCTCCAGGGCGTCACGAAGGAGCGTCTCGATCTCGACGGCTGGGCACGATGACGTTGCACTGAAGAGAGCGGTCTGGCGGATGCTGCCGTGGCCCACGAGGGGGACGATGTTGACCGCAGCTCGATGCGCCCGCAACACCTGGATGTACTCAGCGAAGGTGGCAAACGCAAGGGGTGTGTCCGGGTCGAGGTCGATTACGGAGATTGCCTGGCGGAACGAGGAGTCGGCCGGATCGCGAGGCGCTGGGCTCATGCCACAGTTGCCGACCACTTCTGTGGTGACGCCCTGGCTGATCCTGCTCAGAGAGTCTGGGTTCGACAGCCACGCGAGGTCGGAATGCGAGTGGATGTCGATGAAGCCCGGGGCCACGTACGCTCCGCTGCAGTCGACACGGGGTGCTCCGGGGAGATCTCGTCCCGCGGCGGCCGCCGACCCCAGCTCCCGATCGAGCACTGCCTCGATGCGGTTGTCGCGAACGAGGACGTCCGCGGCCCTCGGTGGGCGCGCGCCGGTGCCATCCAAGACCATGCCCCCCACGAGTAGAAGCGGTGCCGTGGTCACGCGTACTCACCGCGGCGAGCGACGATTCGCCAATCACCTACGAGGGCACCTTCTTCAGCAACGAGCATGCGGTTCCACATGTTCACGGTGCCGCAGGCGTGGTTGGGCAGGATGCTCACCACATCTCCGACCTTGAGGCCGGCTACCGCGGCACCGGTGACGACACCGTGCTCTTCGTATGCCACCTCGAGCCGCAGTGGCTCGCGCAACTGAACGTAGCCATAGCCCGCACCCGTGATGGAGCGATCCGAACTGAGCGCCTTCAGGCCAGCATCGATGACAGCGCGCTGTGGGTCGGGGCGACTGATCACCCTAGCCACGACGAAGAGGGCACACTGGTCGATTTCGGCACTGCCGATCGCGACCTGATTGGCGTCGTAGAACACATAGGTGCCAGGGCGGGCCTCCGTCACGCCATCGACAGTCGGAGCTGACGTCGCACCGGGCGTGGAGCCGACGGAGACGACGGGGCAGTCATATCCCGAGTCGCGCAGACGACGCGCGACGGAGACGAGGGCCTGCCCGGCTGCGCGTCCCGCGACAGCGACCGCGCCGGTATCGGGCGCCAGCGAAGCGAGGTGGCCCTCGTGGGTCATGACACCGGCGAGGCGTAGACCTGGGCAGGTAGCGACGAGACGACGCGCGAAATCCGGCGCGTCCCCTGCTTTGATGCCCGTTCGGTGGAGACCGGTATCGACCTCGATCAGAACCGGGACCTCCGTTCCGCGCTCGCGCGCCCGGACAGAGAGTGCTGCCGCGGCCTCGAAAGAGTCGAGTGCGACGAGGAGGCGTGCGCTGCGGTTCGCCTCCACCGCCAGCTCGACGCGTTCCTGGCCAACGGGTGGGAACGCCCAGAGCACGTCCCTATGGCCAGCCTGAAGGAGCGACTTGACCTCCTCCGCGGTCGCGCACGTGAACCCAACAGCGCCTCGAGCAGCTTGAAGAGCAGTGACTTCATGACACTTCGAGGTCTTAAAGTGGGGTCTCAACGAGACGCCATAGCGGTCCAGGCGCGCCGCCATGTCAGCGATGTTGGATCGGAGCTGTACGGCGTCGACGACCAGAGCTGGTGTCTCCAACCCGGCGTTGCCGAGCCCCGCCGCCGCTGCCACGGCGCGTCCAGAGACGCCTGACTCGTTACCGCGGCGGGCAGAGCTGTGCTCACCGCGCGTGGCCGGCTCGTCGCTCACCTCGGCTGCAGACCCAGCAGCTCGCAGGTGTTGCGCCCGATGATGGACTCGATGACCTCCTGCTCCAAGGTCGGGAACGGTGCCCCGGGATAGTCGGCAAGCGAACGGAGCCCTTCGATTGCCTTGAGGGGTGTCCAGAGCGGGAAATCCGATCCGAACAGGAGCTTGTCTATGATACCCCACTCGACCGCATTCAGGAGGGCGAGAAAGCCGTCGAACGGACGCGCCCAGAGCCCGGACACGTCGGCGTAGACGTGCTCGTTTCCTCGAAGGACCTGAACCGTGTCCCGCTGCCAGGGATGACCCATATGGGCGATCACCTGACGCAGCCCTGGATGGTTGCGCGCCACGTCGTCGATGAGGAGCGGCTGTGAATACCTCAGCGTGCTCTTCGGACTCGGGCTTCCGCCCATGTGCCAGAGCACAGCGAGACCGTGATGATCGAGCAGCGCGAAGAAGGATCGGAGTGAGTCGTCCGCCGGAGAGAACCCCGCGAGCACAGGATACAATTTGACGCCT
>JAKAOD010000269.1 GCA_021823365.1 Actinomycetes bacterium
CCGATCTACCGTACCCGAGGGTCACGCCCCGATGCAAACATCCGTTCGTGAAACGTCAGTTCGCCGCGGTGGTTGACATCGAACAGGTGTTCGTGCGACCATCGGTCGGGATCGAGACCGAACGTACGTACGGATGCCTCGCTAGGGCCGAGGTCGGGCGTCGGGCGGGATGTCGAGCAGGGGAGGCGACGATGGCAGCGTTGGTCCGGTCGGCACCGAGAGGGGATCACAAGCTCGAGCGGCACTTGCGGCTGGTCGGCCACGTGGACCGCGATGCGGCGGCGTGGGGTCCGCCCGAGAAGGGCCGCGCCGGCACCGGCGCGAAGCGGTCGGCCGGCCCCGCGAGGCGCGGGGCGCCGCGGCGCCCGCGCGTCGCAGCGACCGCTCTTACGCTCTCCGCGTTCGGCGCGCTCTGGGCGGGCGGCAGCGCCCTCCGCTCGGCCGGGCGCGAGCGGATCGTCCCTCCGGCCGGGGCGCGACGAGTGGGAGCCGGCTACGTCTACGTCGTCCGACCCGGCGACACCGTATGGTCGATCGCGACGGCGATGGAGCCCGGCACCGATCCGCGGCCGCTTGTCGACGAGATCGGGGCGGAGGTGCCGGGCGGCGTGCTGCGGGTGGGTGAGGTTCTCCACCTCCCGTGACCGCCGGCCCGTGACCGCCGGCCCGTGCCCGCGCACTACCTTCGCGGCGTGCGGTGTCCGAGCTGTTCCCACCGCGAGGATCGTGTGGTCGACTCGAGAGAGGTCGAGCAGGGAGGCGCGATCCGCAGGCGGCGCGAATGCCTCTCCTGTGGCTTCAGGTTCACGACTTTCGAGCGCGTCGGGGCGTCGGTCGTCGTGCTCAAGCGCTCGGGCCAAAGGGAGCAGTTCGATCGGGGCAAGGTGGCGGCCGGCGTGCGAGCCGCCTGCAAGAACCGTCCGGTCGGCGACGGGCAGATCGAGGCGATCGTCGTTGCCGTAGAGGACCTCGCCCGGCGTTCGGGCAGCGTCGTTCCCAGCCAGCAGCTCGGCGTCGCGGTGCTCGACAGGCTCCGCGAGATCGACGACGTGGCGTACCTCCGTTTCGCAAGCGTCTACAAGGGCTTCGAGGACGCCAGCGACTTCGCACGCGAGGTCGGGCTGCTCACGAAGACGACGGCGCCGAAGCTCCGCCGACGCGGGCCGACGCCGCCCGGCGAGGAGTGAGCGGCCCGTGATGACGCCTTCAGAGGCCCGACGGCTGGCAGACGCGTCCGGCGTGGACGTCGCGGCCCGTCCCACGCCGGGCGCGCCCGAGGTCGTCGCCGACGTGCCCGCTCGTGCTCTCGCCGTCTATGCCCATCCCGACGACGCCGACGTCTCGTGCGGCGGCACGCTGGCGTCCTGGGCGGCGCGCGGCTGCGAGGTGCATCTCCTGGTCTGCACCAGGGGCGACAAGGGCTCCGAGCTCGCCTCGATCGACGTCGTCGGGCTGGTCGAGCGCCGAGCTGCGGAGGTCGCGGCGGCAGCCTCGGTGCTCGGGATCGCGCGCGTCCACCGCCTCGAACGCGACGACGGCGAGCTGGACAACGATCCCTCGCTCCGAAGGGCGATCGTCGAGCTCGTACGTGCGACCCGTCCGGAGGCGGTGATCTGCCCCGACCCGACTGCGGTCTTCTTCGGCGAGCACTACTTCAACCACCGCGACCACCGCTGCGTCGGCTGGGCGACGCTCGACGCGCTGTTCCCGGCCGTCTCGTCGCCGCTGTACTTTCCCGACGCAGGACCACCCTGGCAAGTCGGCACGACGTACCTTTCCGGGTCGCTGGAGGCGAACGTGCTCGTCGACATCTCGTCGGCGATCGAGCAAAAGGCGGAGGCGCTCCGGTGCCACGCGAGCCAGGTCGGTGACGGCAGCGAATGGTACGGCGCGGCGGTGCGCGGCCGCGCGGCGGACGCCGGCCGGCCGGCCGGGGTGGCCTTCGCCGAGGCGTTCCGCCGCGTGCGCGGCACCGCCTGACGCGACATGGACCCGGTGGGCGCGCGCCGCCTCGGGATCCTGCACCTCGACATGGACTGCTTCTTCGCCGCCGTCGAGGTGCTGAGGGACCCGAGCCTTGGCGGGCGTCCCGTCGTCGTCGGCGGCACCGGGCCCCGCGGAGTGGTCGCCTCGGCGTCCTACGAGGCGCGGGTCTTCGGCGTCCGGTCGGCCATGCCCATGGCGACGGCGCGCAGGCTCTGTCCCGCGGCGGTCTTCCTGCCCGGGAGGTTCGAAGCCTACGCCGAGGTCAGCCGGTCGCTCCGTGCCATCCTCGAGTCCGTGACGCCGCTCGTCGAGCCGATCGCGCTCGACGAGGCGTACCTCGACGTGACCGGGGCGGCCCGGCTTCTCGGGTCGGGACCGACAATCGCGGCCAAATTGCGGTCATCCGTGCGCGAGGAGCTCTTGCTCGACTGCTCCGTCGGCGTCGCGCGCTCGAAGCTCCTCGCGAAGCTCGCCTCCGAGGCGGCCAAGCCCGTCGCCGGTCCGTCCGGCATCACGCCTGGGGCGGGAGTCGTGGTCGTCGGGGAGGCCGATGAGATCGAGTTCCTCCATCGCCACGTCGTGCGCGCCCTCCCGGGCGTCGGGCCGCGCACGGCCGAGCGCCTTGCCCGCTTCGGCGTCTCGACCGTCGGCGATCTGGCGGCGGTCAACGTCGACAGCCTCGTCAGGCTGCTCGGCTCTGCCGCGGGGCGCGAGCTGCACGAGCTCGCCTGGGCTCGGGACGCGCGGCCCGTCGTCGCCGACCGTGAGACCCGCTCGATCGGTCACGAGGAGACGTTTCCAGCGGATCTCCACGACATCACGGAGCTTCGGCGCAGGGCGCGCCGGTCCGCCGGGAGCGTGGCGGCGCGTTGCCGGGCGTCCGAGGTCGTCGCCCGCACGATCACGCTCAAGGTCCGCTTCGCCGACTTCTCGACCGTGACCCGGTCCCGGACGGTTGCCCGACCAGTCGCGACCGGAGGCGAGGTCGGCGACGTCGCCTGTGACCTGCTCGACGCGATCGCACTGACTCAGGGCGTCCGCCTGCTCGGAGTCCTGGCCTCGGGACTGTCGCCTGCCGAGGTCGCGGGATCCCACCAGCTGAGCCTCTTCGCCGAGGAGAGCGACTTCGGCCGCGGGCGTCGCGACGAGGTCGAGCTCGCGGCCGAGGAGGTGAGGCGCCGCTATGGGGAGTCCGCCCTCGCGCCGTTGGGGCTGGACGCGAGGCGCGGACCGCGGCCGGGGCCGGCGGGACCCACCGAGCCCGAATAGGCGCCTGCACCACCCGTGACGTGCGTTGTCGGGGGCGGGGCGGTGCGCGAGAATGTCGAGGACATAGCGAGGTCGTGCACCCTTTCCGGCTGCGGTGCCGGAGGGTGCAGGGCGGCGTCCCGCCGTCGAGCGGCGGTTGCGGAGGAGGGGGAGCGGGTGCCGCTTTCCGAGGAAGAGCAGCGGATCCTCCAGGAGATGGAGCAGAAGCTCTACGAGCACGACCGCGCCTTCGTCGAGCGCGTCGGCAGCGACGGCCGGCGGGTGGCGGCGGCACGCTCGATGCGGTGGTCGATCGCCGTGTTCGTCGCCGGCTTTGCAATCCTCCTGCTCACCTTCCAGACGTCGCTACTGGTGGGGACCTTCGGGTTCCTCGTCATGCTCTTCAGCACGTTGAGCTTCGAGCGCGGCGCCCGCCAGGCGCTGGGCGCTCGGGCGGGGTCCCCGAAGCAGGGTGTCCGGCGCCAACGGCCGCTCGGCGACGAGCTCGGGATCATCGGCAGGCGGATCCGAAGCCGGTTGCGTCGCGAGCGCTGAGGCGGTGGAGGGTCCTGCGCACGGCGGCAGGGCTTGGGCACGAGCCCTTGTCGCCGTCGGCGGTCGGCCGGTCCTTTGGCCCGAGGCGATCCGGATGGCGCTCGCGCATGTCCCGAGACGGTGGTGGCGGCGCTCGCCGTTGCCGGATCCGGCGTGGCTCCGGTTCCGCATGGAGACCGCCTACGGGGACGCTTCCGCGGTGCCCCCGGGCGAGGATCTCCTCGCACTCCTCCGGTGGTCGAGGCGGATGCGCGCCGTGACGGGACGAAGGCTCGGTGAGCGTCGGTCCGTGCGCTAGCCTCCCATCGGTGAGGGTGGGCGGCGCAGCCGGAGCTGTCAGGGGCTGAGGTGATCGGTCGGGCGCTGGTCCTGAATGCGACGTTCGAGCCGCTCTGCGTCGTCTCCTCCCGAAGGGCGCTCGTCCTCGTGCTCGACGAGAAGGCCGAGCTGGTGCACGCGACGGACCACGAGTACCGCTCGGTGAGAACGTCCTTTCCCGAGCCGTCGGTCGTGCGTCTCGCACGCTACGTGAGGGTCCCGCGCCAGACCAGGGTCGCCATCTCGCGCCGTTCGGTGTTCGCCCGCGACGGCCATCGCTGCCAGTACTGCGGCGCTCAGGCCGAGAACATCGACCACGTCGTGCCGCGGAGCCGAGGCGGGGCGCACAGCTGGGACAACGTCGTCGCGTCGTGCCGCCGCTGCAATGCGGCAAAGGAGGACCACCTACCGGAGGAGGCGGGGTTCGTGCTGCGGCGCGCACCGGCGGCGCCGCGCTCGCGCGTGTGGCTGCTTGCCGCCAGCGGCGAGGTGCGGCAGGAGTGGCAGCCTTACGTGGTCCCGATGCTGTCGCGCGCCCCGCTGCTCGGCCGTAAGGACCCCGCGGCCTGACCTGGGCGGTCGTCGAGCGTGCCGCCTCCCCGGCGGACCTCGTCGGGGAGCTGCCGGAGCCGGGTGGGCAGCGCCTCGCCTGCTTTGCCACGCCTACGTCGCCGGCGCTCGTGCTCGGCAGCTCGCAGCGTGCCGAGGGTATCGACACGGATCAGGTCATGGCCTCGCATCTGGCGGTGACGCGCCGGCGCAGCGGCGGCGGTGCGGTGCTCGTCGCACCTGGCGACCAGGTGTGGCTCGATGCATTCGTTCCGAGGGGGGACCCGTTGTTCGAGGAGGACCTCGTGCGCTCGTCGTGGTGGCTCGGCGAGCTGTGGGCGGAGGCACTCGGCGTAGCTGGCGCCGACGAGGCCTCGCTCGGGGTGCACCGGGGCGCCGTCGTCCGTACGCCCTGGTCAAGGACACTCTGCTTCGCAG
>JAKAOD010000270.1 GCA_021823365.1 Actinomycetes bacterium
CCCGCCTGATCGTCGTGCTCGCCCTCGTCATCGCCGGGCTCGCAGTCCTCGACGGAGCATTGTCCCTCGCCGAGCAGCTCTGCTCGGCGCGCATCGGCCAGGGGCTGATCTACGACCTGCGTACGAAGGTGTACTCCCACGTCCAGCGCATGCCGATCGCCTTCTTCACCCGCACCCAGACCGGCGCGCTCGTGAGCCGGCTCAACAACGACGTGCTCGGCGCGCAGTCTGCCGCCTCGGACATCTTGTCGAACGTCATCGGGAACGTCCTGAGCGTGGCGATGGTGCTCACGACGATGATGATCCTTTCCTGGCAGATCACCCTCGTCGCGCTCGCCATCCTTCCCGCCTTCGCCATCCCGGCCCGCTACATGGGTCGCCGCCTCGGGGCGATCGCCCGCGAGTCCTACGTGCTCGCGGCCGAGATGAACACGACGATGGCCGAGCGCTTCAACGTCGCCGGAGCGCTGCTCGTCAAGCTGTTCGGGCGACCTCGCGCCGAGGACGAGCTCTTCGCCGGGCGGGCGGGGCGTGTGCGGGACATCGGCGTGCTCCAGTCGATGTACGCCCGCATCTTCTTCGTCTCGCTGACCGTCACCGCCTCGCTCGCCACCGCGCTGGTCTACGGCTGGGGCGGCGTGCTGTCGCTTCACGGCGCGCTCAAGGTCGGGACTCTCGTCGCGATGACGGCGTACCTGAGCCGGCTGTACGGCCCGCTCACCCAGCTCTCGAACGTGAACGTGGACGTGATGACCGCCCTCGTCTCCTTCGACCGCGTCTTCGAGGTCCTCGACCTCGAGCCGATGATCGAGGAGCGCCGTAGCGCGCGTTCACTTCCTCGCGGACCTGCGACGATCGAGTTCGACCACGTCGACTTCACGTATCCGCGAGCGAAGGACGTGTCGCTCGCCTCGCTCGAGTCGGTGGCGGTGCTCGAGGGCGCGCCCGACCGCCAGGCGCTCTACGACATCAGCTTCCGGGCAGGTCCCGGTCAGCTGTTCGCGCTCGTCGGACCGTCGGGAGCGGGCAAGACGACGATCAGCCATCTCGCGGCACGCATCTACGACCCGACGAGCGGCGCCGTGCGGCTGAACGGCGTGGATATCCGGGACATCACGCTCGACTCGCTCCACTCGACCGTCGGCATGGTGACCCAGGAGGCGCACCTGTTCCACGACACGATCCGGGCGAACCTGCTGTACGCCAGGCCCGACGCCACCGAGCGCGAGCTCTTGGAGGCGCTCGACGGCGCCCAGATCCTTCCCCTGGTCGAGAGCCTTCCCGACGGCCTCGACACCCTCGTCGGGGACCGCGGCTACCGGCTGTCCGGCGGCGAGAAGCAGCGGGTCGCGATCGCCCGCCTGCTCCTCAAGGCGCCGGACGTCGTCGTGCTCGACGAGGCCACCGCCCACCTCGACTCGGAGTCCGAGCTCGCCATCCAGCACGCGCTGAAGGCCGCCCTGTCCGGCAGGACCTCGCTCGTGATCGCCCACCGCCTGTCGACCGTCCGCGACGCCGACTGCCTGCTCGTCGTCGACGAGGGTCGGATCGCCGAGCGGGGCACCCACGACGAGCTGCTCGCCCAGGGAGGGCTCTACGCCGAGCTCTACCGGACGCAGTTCCGCCCGCAGGAGGAGGGATCGGCAGGCGACGAGCACGCGCAGCTCTCGTGACCTTCGGCCCTGGCGACCACCGCAGGTGACCGCCAGGCTGGCAGCGACTGACGCGCGGCATGTCCTGCCAGCGGTCCTGTCCGGGCAGAGAGGGAGGCGGTGGACCTGTCTCCTCGGCGGGCGCTCGTCGCAGTTGGGTCGACCGTGCTCGTCGCGGCCGTGGTGGTGACGTCGCTGCGGCTGGTCGCCGGTCCCGCCCGAGGCTCGGCGCTCAGCGCCAGGGTCGACCCGGCCGTCGTCGACATCACCGCGACGCTCGGGTCGATGGACGTCGACGCGATCGGCAGCGGCGCCGTGCTCGCCAACTGCCCGATCCTCGCCGGGACCGGCATCGTGCTCAGCGCCTCGGGCGAGGTCCTCACGAACAACCACGTGATCGAGGGCGCAACGGCGATCTCCGCACGGGACGTCGGGAACGGCCGCACCTACTCCGCCACCGTCCTCGGCACCGATCCGGACGGCGACCTTGCGCTCCTCGGCCTCGTCAGGGCTTCGCATCTGAAGACGGTCAGCATCGGGAGCGACGCCGCGCTCCGGGTGGGCTCGGTGGTGCACGCGATCGGCAACGCGAACGGCGCCGGCGGAACGCCGAGCCTCGACACCGGCGTGGTCACCGCCCTCGACGGGACGCTTGCCGTCACCAACGCGATGTTCGACACCTCGGAGCGCCTCGACGGCCTGATCGAGACGACAGCCGTGCTCGCGCCCGGGGACTCCGGCGGTCCCCTCGTCGACGGCGCCGGGCGGGTGGTCGGGGTCGCCACCGCAGAGGTCACGAGCAGCCGGTGCGTGCCTGCACGCACCGAAGGCGTCGCGATCCCTATCGACCGGGCCCTCACCGTGGCGCGCCAGATCGAGGCAGGACGCGGCACGGCTGCCGTCCACGTCGGGCCGACCGCCTGCCTCGGGGTCGAGGTGGTCGCGGCGGCGACGACCACGAGCTGGCTTCCGCGTGGCGCGCTCGTGACCCACGTCGTGCCCGGCTCTCCGGCGCAGCGCGCCGGTCTCGGCGCAGGCGACGACATCGTCTCGCTCGCCGGGAAGCGGATCACCTCGCCGGCCCAGCTCGTCGAGCTCCTCGACCGGGCGCGTCCGGGCGAGCGCGCCGGGTGCCGGTGGGTCGGCCCGCGGGGACGAGCGCACGAGGCGACGCTCCGCCTGGTGGCTGGCCCGCCGGAGTGAAGGCGGCGCGGACGGGCACGACCTGCGGACCAGCCGCGGACGGCTCCGACCTCGGGCTGCCGGTCCGTCAGGACCACGTGACGCGAAAGCGCCTCCGCCACGACTCGAGCAGCTCGGCGCTTCCCTCCGTCTCCAGCCCGTCGTAGGTTCGCCGGTTCCACAGCAGGAGGTAGAGATCGTCCACGGGGCCGCGCACGAGGCAGTCGCTCTCGGCGAGGCCCGCCGAGGCTTCCACGCCGAGCTCCCCGACCTGCAGCGTCCAGCCGAGATCCACGTCCGTCGCCTGCAGCCCGAGCGTTCCGGGCGAGTCGTCGCCGGAGGCGTAGCGGCGCTTGCGTGCGAGGAACCCGGTCAGCAGCTCCTCGATCCCGTCGGCGGCCAGAGCCGGGTCGATCGGGCTCGGGGTCGAGCCGGCGGCGAGCTCGGCGTCGACGCGGTGGACGGCCGTCTCGTGCGCCTGGCGCCGAGCCCAGAACGCCAGGGGCGACGGCGCCGGGAGGAAGGTCCAGCAGCGGAGATCGGGGGCGGCGCCCGCCAGCGTGGAGACGAGCGCCGCGTGGCCGTCGACGAACCAGCCGAGGAGCGCGTCGTCGGGCGGTGCGAGGGCGAGGACACCGGCCTCTGCCGGCTCCTCGACCATCACCTCGCGGGACTCGGCCACGTATGAAGCCGCCCAGCGGTGGACGAACCCGAGATGCGCGATCAACTGCCGCAGCGCCCAGCCGGGGCAGGTCGGCACCGGCGCGTCGAGGGGGGTGCGGCGAGCCACCTCCGCAAGGAGGCGCCCTTCCCGGTCGAGCATCGCCACGTGCTGGCCCGGATCGAGCACCGCGAGCACCGCGAGATCATGCCAGCTGACCGGGGGCCCGCCGGGCCGCCGGGCTGCCGGCGGCGTCCTGCCAGGCCCTCCCGCCGCGCCGGGCCACGGCATGCCTCATGTCTCGCGCCGCCTCAGTACGCGTTCGTGACGAAGAGCTCCTGCGCCGGGAAGAGCGTGATCACCGTCGGCCCGTCGGCCGTGACGACGACCTCCTCCTCGATGCGGGCCGCCGAGTGCCCATCGGTCGCCGGACAGTAGGTCTCGAGCGCGAAGACCATGCCCTCCTCGATCTCCATCGGGTGCTCGAGGGAGCTCAGGCGGCTGATGATCGGGCGCTCGTGGAGCGCGAGCCCGAGGCCGTGGCCGAACTGGAGCCCGAACGCCTCGCGCTCGTCGGCGAGCCCGATCTCCTGCGCGGTGGGCCAGAGCCGCGCCACCGCGTCGGTGGAGACCCCTGGCTTGATCAGCGAGATCGCCGCGTCCATCCACTCCCTCGCCCGCTTGTAGGCGTCGCGCTGCGGCGGGGTCGAGTAGCCGACGGAGAAGCAGCGGTAGTAGCAGGTGCGGTAGCCGTTGAAGGCGTGCATGATGTCGAAGAAGGCCTGCTCGCCGGGCCGGATCATGCGGTCGGAGAAGTTGTGCGGGTGCGGGATGCAGCGCTCGCCCGAGACCGCGTTCACCGACTCGACGTCGTCCGAGCCCATCCGGTAGAGGACGTCGTTGACGAGCGCCACCATGTCGTTCTCCCGCACGCCGGGCTTGAGCTGCTCGGCGAGCTGCTGGTAGGCGCCCTCGGCCATCGCGGCGGCCCGGGACAGGAGCATGACCTCGTCGGCCGACTTCACCTGGCGGGCGTCGAGCATCACCTGCTGGCCGTCGCGTACCTCGACCCCGGCTCGCTGGAGGGCGAAGATCGTCGGCGCGTCGACGATGTCGATCCCGACCGGCATCCCCGCCACGCCGGCCTCGCGCAGGACCTCGACGACCTCGGCGACGGCGAGGTCGCTGAGGCCGGCCTCCGGCCCGACCGCGCCGCGCATCGTGGTCACCGCGGCCCGCGAGTTCTCCGGCCTGATCCAAGGGGCGTACAGGCGGTGGTGCACCGCGGCCGAGCCGAAGTCCCACAGCACCGGCTCGGCGCCGCGGGCGAGCAGCGCGTACCGGGCCAGCTTGTCACGGGTCCACTCGCCGATCGCCGTGCTCGTGATGTAGCGGATGTTGTTGAGGTCGAAGCACAGCAGGGCACCGAGCTCGGAACGCTCGAGGGCCGCGCGCGCCCGGGCGAGGCGGTACTCATGGAGGCGGCGGAAGTCGACCCGCTCCTCGAAGTCGACGGCGCTCGCCCCCGGGGTCCGCACCCCGGCGTCAGCCGCCGGGCTCATCGATTGCGCTCCATC
>JAKAOD010000271.1 GCA_021823365.1 Actinomycetes bacterium
GCGAGTCGGAATGAGCCAGGCCCAAGCGCAGGCTGCCTCAGGGGAACCACTCTCCATCTATGGAGACGGCTTCTGGGGTCCCGCGTCGCAGGCGACAGGCAGACCACCTGGTTATACTGGTCTTGGCGGGGTGCTCGGGTCCAGTGAATTTGTCGTTTGCCTGGACGCTGCAGGAGACAGCGGCGACGTCCCTCGTGTGAGCACCACCGCGGGTTTTCGCCTTGGGGACACCATACGACATTTGCTCAGAATATACGGATCGAGTGCGCACTATTACCCCGCGAGTCCTCACGGGGGCATTTCTCCGGCGCCAGGCTATGTCGTCACCACGTCGGCAGGAAAGTTGTCGTTTTGGTACACAAGAGGGGTGGTGACTGAAATCGCCACGGGCTCCGGCGCCTCAAGCGGCGAGGCGGGGTGGTGCACGCAGTCGGCATCCTCGACGCCCGACCTCTACGTCTCCACGGGTGCCGATCCTGGCAGTCTGTTTAGTTGGCCACACTTCCCTTCCAGCATCCAGACGACAAACCACGACGGCTTCGTTCTCACCTGGGCACTTCACGGATCGACGACTGCGATCGGAAGTGGCGCGTACAGTTACGACGTGTGCACTCCCACCTGCGCGGCAGATTCGTACAAGCGCTACGCCGCTACCGTTGTCGCCACGAGCCCGAAGACCTGCACTGTAGAAGTTTGGAACCGGACGACTGGAGCGCTGACGCCAACGCGGGCGACCGTGTTTTCGTCGGTTGCCGTGAAGTGGGGCGCTCAGGGTCGACCGCCGTTCCTTCCCACGCTTAATCACCCATGCTCATGACCTGTCACCACGATCCTCTGGCCTTGCTTGAGCCGGATGCGCGGAAACGTCCACGTCCGGTTCTGGGGTAACCGGGGCGCAGCAATGCGCCCCGGTTACCCGACGAGCTGGTGGTGGGCAAGAAGGCGAATGGCGGCAGGGAGTGGCGGCCCAAGGGCCGTCCCGAAGAAGTCGACGTCCACGACTTCCCGACACCCGAAGTTCCCAAGGCCATTCCCTATGGCGTCTACGACATCGGCGCCGACGAGGGCGGGATGCAGGTCGGGTCCGAACACGACACCGCGCAGCTCGCAGTCAACGGGATCCGTCGGTGGTGGGAGACGCTGGGGCTCGAGCGCTACGGAAAGGCCAGGCGGCTCATGATCACCGCCGACGTCGGCGGATCGAACGGCTACCGCAACAAGTTGTGGAAGGTCGAGCTCGCGAAGCTGGCCGAGGAGACCGGTCTCGAGATCACGGTCTGCCACTACCCGCCGGGGACCTCCAAGTGGAACAAGGTGGTTATCTCCACCGGGATCCCCGGTGTCTACGAAGTGACCAACGAGCCCCGTCCAAGCCTCGCTTAGACGTCAGCGACAGCGTTATCTGCACCGCTGTCGTCGATGTCTTGCATGCCGTCGCTCGGTGGTGTTCAATGGCGAACATATGTTTGATATGACGGTCACGACGTCCTCTCGCCTGAGCGTCCAGCCGGTGCTTGCACCCGGGACCGGCGTACGGTCGTTCACCGTGGTCGACGGCGACTTCGAGCCGGTCGAGCTGATCGAGTCCTACCTCGCCCACCTCGTCGCTCTCAAACGTTCTCCCAACACGGTACGCGCGTACGCGACGGACCTCAAGCTGTTCTTCGAGTACCTCTCGTATCGGCGCGTGGCGTGGGAGATGGTGGGTCTCGAAGACGCGGGGCGCTTCTTGTCCTGGCTCCGCTCGCCCGGCGAGGGCGTGGTGCTCTTGAGCGATGCCGGAGCTCGGCGATCCGAGGCGACCGTCAACCGGCACCTGGCGTCCGTGTTCGGCTTCTACGACTTCCAGCTCCGAAGGGGAGTGCCCGTCGCGGCCGAGCTCGTCAGCTGGCGCCGTGGCGGGCGTGGTGCCTACAGACCGTTCTTGGACCAGGTGGGCGGCCGGGCGCGCAGGACGCCTCAGCGGGCCGGTGCGTCTGAAGGTCCCCCGGCACCTCCCCGAGACGCTCAGCGACGAACAGATCGCTGCGCTTCTCGACGCGTGCGAACACCTGCGGGACCGCTTCTTGCTCTCGCTGTTGAAAGAGACCGCGATGCGCATAGGCCAGGCCCTCGGGCTCCGTCACGCCGACTTCGTCTCCCGGGAAGCCACCCTGCGCATCGTGCCGCGCGACGACAACGCCAACGGAGCGAGGGCCAAGTGCCGTGACACGGTGGCGATCCCGTGTCCGGCGGGCTCGTGCGCCTCTACAGCCGCTACCTGTTGTTCGACGAGTACGGCGACATCGACTCCGACTACGTGTTCGTCAACCTGTTCTCGCCCCCCATCGGCCGGCCGCTTCGCTACTCGGCTGTCCAGAGCCTGGTGGAGCGTCTGCGCTCTCGCACCGGCATCTCGTTCAGCCTCCACCTCTTACGCCACTCGGCAGCGAGCGACATGATCCGTCGAGGCGTCCCGATCGAGATCGTCTCGAAGATGATGACCCACGCGAGCGTGACCACCACGAGCCAGACCTACGTGCACCTCGGCGTGGAGGACCTGCGCGCAGAGCTGACCCGCGCCGGCGCCTTGCCCGGAACCGAGCCCCTCACATGAGCGCGCTCTCGGCGCTTCGTCTCGTTTCCAGCGACCCGGAGCTCGATCTCCTCGTCTCGGTCGTCCGTCCCGAGTTCGCCGTCGCGCGCTACCGTGCCCTCCCCGACGATCCGGTGCTCGCCCGCGCGCCGTGCCGGGTGGACGGCTGCGACCAGCCGTCGCGAAGCGCCGGCTTGTGCGCCGCACACCACCACCGCTGGGTCTCGCACGGACAGCCCGACCTCGACTCCTTCGTTGCCACAGCGACGCCGGTCAAGAGCAGAGTCAACCGCGTCGACGAGATCTTCGACCTGTCGGCACTTCCACCTCGCGTCCGCTTGGAGCTCGGTTTCGTCCTCCAGTGCCGCCACGACGAGCGCGGCCGGGGGCTGTCACCGATGGCGGTGCGACCGGTCGTTGCGACGCTGACCGAAGCAGACGCCGCCTCGTTGCTCGAGCGCTCGGTCGAGGAGTGGATCGCGGCCCTGCGGGTGCGAGGCACGACGCCCAGGGCCTCTGCGGTGGGGTTCTTGCGCTACGCCTACCACCACCTCGAAGACCTCTACGGAGGTGGCGGCGTGGAGGCGGAGTACGCCCGAGACGACTGGGACGCCGTCCACCTCGGCGTCACCGCTCCGGGGAGGGCCGGGCACGGGCGCGTGTCGTTCGCCCGCATCCCCCAGCCCTGGCTGCGTCGGGCGGTCAAGTCCTGGGCCAGGGGGCGTCTCAGTGCAGGGATGTCGTTCGGTGGGATCCGAAGGGACGCCAGCGCGATGATCCGCTTCGCCCGTTGGCTCGCCGATGCCTGCCCCGACGCTGGCGACGCTTCGGTGCTGACCCGGGCCCGTCTCGAGGCCTATCTCGCCCACCTTGCCGCAGCAGGTCCGGTCGCCAACACCCGCCTTGGTTACCTCACGAGCCTGCGAGGGTTCCTCAAGACCGTACGACGCCGAGATCTGCTCGACGGGCTGCCGCCGGAGGCGACGCTGTATCACGACGACCTCCCCAAGCGGCCCAAGGGCTTGCCCCGCTTCGTGCCCGAGAACCAGATGGCACAGCTCGAGTCCGAGGAGGCGCTGGCGAAGCTCCCCGACCCGACCACCCGCCATCTCGTGATCGTCTTGATCGAGACCGGACTGCGATCTGGCGACGCCTGCCGACTCCGCGTCGACTGCCTCGTCGCCGACAGCGTCGGCTGGCCGTGCTTGCAGTTCTTCAACACCAAAGTCGTGGCCGAACGGCTCATCCCCCTCAGCGGCAGAGCAGCTGATGCGATCTCGGCCCAACAGCGTGAGGTTGCGCGCATCTCGCCGTCGTCGCCGTGGCTCTTCCCAGCTCCGAGGGCCAACCCCGACGGCGCCCGGCCCTTCGAGTACGCGACGCTGCGAGGCCGGCTCCGCCGCTGGCAAGACGAGATCGGCTTGCACGACCAGACCGGTCGTCTGGTCCGGGTGAGCGCGCACCGTTGGAGGCACACCCACGGGACGAGGCTCATCAACCAAGGGGTGCCAGAACATGTCGTCCAGCGGCTGCTCGGCCATGCCAGCCCGATGATGACCGCTACGTACGCTCGGCTGCACGACTCGACGGTCCGCGAGGCGTTCACGCCTACTGCCAGCGTCGGGTCGACATCAACGGCGAGCATCTCGACCCCGACGCCCCGACCGCTGACGCAGAGTGGGTGAAGCACCACCTCGGCCGCATCCAGGCCAGCCTCCCCAACGGCTTCTGCGGACGCCCGCCGAAGCAGGACTGCCCGCACCCCAACGCATGTCTCACCTGTCCGGACTTCCAGACCACGGTCGAGTTCCTTCCCACTCACCGCCGCCAGGCCGCAGAGACCGCCACGCTCATCGCAGCTGCCGAAGCCGAACGCCACCTGCGTTTGGCCGACAACCACCGCCGGGTCCTCGAGCACCTCGAGCGCATCATCCCCGCCCTCGAGGCGCTGGAAGCCCTCGACCACACCGAGGAGGATCGTGACAGGCACTGAGCACACCGACCGCGCGGCCGCAATGGTCTCGGCGCAAAAGCACCGCAGCGAGGCGACCCGGCGCAGATCGATCGAGGCGCTCCGACCGCTTCACGACGCCGGAGGAGAAGTCAGCTTCGCCGCTCTTGCTCGGGAGGCCGGTGTGTCGAGAGCCTGGCTCTATCGAGACCCGCAGCTGCGCGCAGAGATCGAGCGGATGAAGAACGCCAGTCACCGCCGACCGGCCCGCGCGCCGAACAAGACGCCTCGCGGTGAGCGCGCATCGGACGAGTCCCTTCGCGAGCTGCGTGCCGCGCTCCAGAGCGAACTGGTTGCTCTCCGAGAGGAGAACCACCGCCTACGTGAGGCCCTCGCCCGCCAGCTCGGCGAGCGACGTGCCGGTGCCCCGACCGCGTCGGTGTGAAAGGTACGGCCGCGCGTCCCAACACGTTGCCGACATGTCCATAATGTCGGAATTACCCACTGACTAGCAGTTCTTCGCAGCTCGGTGCAGATAAAGATCG
>JAKAOD010000272.1 GCA_021823365.1 Actinomycetes bacterium
CAGCGGGGGGTGAGGCTGGCGCCGATGCCGCGACGCCCGGTCGTCGCCCCATCTCCATGACCCTGTCACGAAGCGAGGGCTTCGGTGCAGTCGCACCGTGGCCGGAGTCGCAGAGCTATTGTGGCTTGCATAAATGTGGCCACCGTGTCAGGATCACGGGGTGAAGCCGGTCCGGTTCACCCGGACCAGCCGCAAGCATCGCGTAGGGCGAGCCAGCGCTCGCCACGTCATCGCGACCGTCTCGCCCGAGTTGACCAAGGACGAAGAGACCGGAGCCGATTTGCTGAGCTGGATCGGGGAAGACGAACGCGGTCGTGAACTGGAGTTCGTCGCCCTCGACCGGCCCGACTGCATCCTGGTCATCCACGTCATGCCGACGCACTATCGGAGGAACAAGCCATGACCCCCCGCAAGAAGACCACCCCGGGCCCGATCGGACCTGACGTCGACCTCGAGCAGGTGGACGTCCGTCTGGCAGATGACAGCCGGCTCACCGACACGCGAGCAGCCGCGCTCGCCGAACGAGCCCTTGCTCGCCGTCGCGGTCGGCCTTCGGTCACCGGCGACGAATCGCACACCCCGAGCCTGACCGTGCGCGTCAGCCCGACCACTCGAGCAGCCCTCGAAGAGATCGCTACCGCGCAAGGTCGTCGCCTCGCGGACGTGAGTCGAGAAGCCTTCGAGGAGTACATCCGTCGCCACGCCAGCTGACCGCGGCTGCCGACCGCTCAAGAACGTTCAACAGAACGCCCCAGAACCCCGCCGCACAAGTCGGCACCGGGGCATCCCTGATCGCCGGGACGGGACGGCTCCGCGGCGGGCTCGTTGCGGGGCTGAGGCACCACACAGGGGAGTATGGCCGCAGGCGCCGGTTAGGCGTATGGTTAGGCGCATGCCACGTTTGCAGGTCTATCTTCCTGACGAGCTGTACCGCGCTGTCAAGGAGCGCCAGCTCCCCGCATCAGAGCTCCTCCAGGGCGCGGTTCGCGCGGAGTTGCGACGCCGAGCGCTCCTCGAGGAGACGGACCGCTACCTGTCCGAGCTTGTTGACGAGGTGGGAGAGCCTTCTCCTGCAGCAGTGGCTCGAGCCGAACGGCTTGCCCAGCGCGTACGTGGAGGGAAGGCCGGATCGTCCAAGGCGAGCTGAGGGTGCTCGTCCTCGATTCGGGGGGAGTGAGCTTCCTCGCCAAGCGGCACCAGGATGCACTCGCCACCATCCGCGCCCTTGTCCGAGAGGGAGCATGGCCACCGCTGGTTCCTTCGGTTGTCCTCGTCGAATGCGTTTCGGGACATCAGCGCGACGACGCCGCAGTCAACAGGCTGCTCAAGACCTGCGACGTCGTCGAGGAGCTGCCAGTGCCGCTCGCTCGCCGTGCAGGCGAGCTCCGCCACCGCGCCCGCCGTGGCTCTGCGGTCGACGCCATCGTCGTCGCCAGCGCCGAGCCTCGAGGCATCATCCTCTCCGGTGACGTCGAGGACCTCGGGGCACTCGCCTCGTACGCCGAGGGCGTCCGCATCGAACGCGTCTGAGGTCGCCCATATCGAACGCGTCTGAGGTCGCCCATAATCACGAGCAGCCGGCAGCCTTTTCGCGTCTCCGACCGCCGGCTACGTGCGGAGCTGCCGTCATCGCTGAAGACTCAGTCGCCAACCAACGAGACAATGTCCCACCGCACATAGAAACGTAGCTGGTCGCGCATCCTCGTGTGGTCCGAAACGTTGATGCGGTGCGCTCCACTTCCCCGATGGCCCCACGCCGATACTTGGTTCGTCCGCAGCCAAGCGTGTCCGGGAGAATGGGGCGACTCGAGCCAAGCCACGACCGTGCCGACCGGCGTGGAAATGTCGGCATCCTCGTTGCGCAACAAGGCGTCGACAGCGTCGCTGACCCATCGTTCGATCCACGGGTCGTCTCCGAACGGAGCGACGGGCACATCAGGTGCGACCTCCAGCACTTCGAGGGTTGGATCGAGGACAAGCGCCTCGACCAGCGCATCCGATCCGGCGACGTAGGTCCACGACAGATCGACGTCGCTCGCCACACACCACGCATGGTCGTCAGGCCACCAGAGGCTCGCCGAGTGGTCCGGTGACGCGCCCAGGTTGCCGACGAGTGCCGCTTCCAGAGGACCGCGGTACAAGTGGCAGTCGCGCTGAGGGAGTCGCACCCTCGGGCCTGTCTTCACGGCTAGAGGGATCACGTCGTCGTACCACCCGAAGCCCTCCCACAGGCAGAACCAACACCTTTCTGGGGTCGCCGTGTATCGGCGCAGATGGTCGATCAAGGTGGCGGCGTCCGACGGGAAGAGGTCTCCGCCCCGTGGGCTTGAGCCGGACCACGGTGGTGGGGCATCGACGGGTTCGGGCAGGAGCGCGACGGAGTGGAATCGGGCGTAAGGGTAAAGCGGGAGCCCGCTCCACGCGGCGACCTCGCGCCAGCGGACGAGTCGGCCGTCGTCCTCCACCACTGGATGGAGGACGCGGGCGTACGCCTCGAATCCCGACGGCACGAAGTGCGTCGCCGAGTTCCCGCGTGTCGATGTGAGCCCCTCGGTGATCCAGGCCGCCTGGGAAACGTCGTCACTCCACGAGAGTTCGCTGAGCGAAGGCACCGTTCCATGCTGGCACCTCGCACGCAGCCGCCGAATGCCGGACCGTCACAACGACGGGGTCGAGATGGAGGTTGGTGCGAACGGCGAGAATCACCTTCGGGTCATTCACGCCATGGCGCTGCGCGACAAGTGCTGGTGGGCCAGTTCCTGGCGATGGGCGGCCAGCTCGTCGCGACGTCGGGTGAGGTCGGGTGAGGTCGGTGACCCGAGGCGAGCCGGTGCCGGCCGGCGGGTTCTCGACGCGATCGTGGCGACCTGGGACACGACCCGCGACCGCCCGGTTCGGTCACTTTGGCGGGATCACGCGGTTGGCGTCGCATCCTATCGGCAGCTGCCGGGTGGTCTACACCATTCAAGACGATGCTCTCGTGGTGCTCGTTCTTCGAGTCGGTTCCCGTGGAGACGTCTACCAGCACCTCGGCGAGTAGCAGAGGGTCCCGAGGTTGGGTTCGCGACGGGATCTTCCTCGGTGCGGGGCTTGCTGCGCTGGCAGGCCTCGCGGTCTGGATCCCCGGCGCCCGTGACCCCGATCAACCGGGCTGCAAGACCGTTCCACTGCCGCCCTGGTCAAGGCGAGTTGCACGCGGTACACTCTCGCCGGGGATGGGAGGAGCGTGTCTGGAGCGCGCCGCTTCTTGGGGAGTCGAGCCTGCCGCTGGCGTCGGACGCACGCGCGTGACCGCGGCGAGGGCGGCTTCGCCCTGCTGGAGGTCGTCATCGCCTTCAGCGTCCTCCTGCTCGCCCTGACCGGGATCGGGCTCGAGATGGGGACCCAGGACTCCAGCGTCACCGCCTCGCACAACGAGCAGACCGGAGACGCCGTGCTCAACCGCCTGCTCGACGAGGCGAGGGCACTCCCGTACACAGTCGTGGCGAAGGGGCTGAGCAGCAGCGACACGACCGCCACCTCGACAAGCACCTACATCAACAAGGTGGGACCCGGCACATCGATCTGGGTGCTCCATGACGCGGCACTGAGCGGAGGGAACGGCACAGGCGAGGTGATCAACCACTACTCGCCGCCCACGGGTCTCACGCCGCCGCCTCCCTTCTACGAGCACAAGGCCTGCTTCTCCTCGCGAGGGTCGTCGACCACATGCGCAGAAGCCCACTTCTTCACCGCGCTGACGTTCCCGACGAAGTACCGGTCGAAGGTCGCGACAAACGAGACGAAGACATGGCTGAACAAGGTCATCAGGGTGACCGTGCTCGTCTCCTGGACGGCGCCGGGAAACGGCAGCCCCACGACGCTGAGCGGTCAGACGCTCATCTTCGGGAAGACAACGTCCTGCACCAGCCTCGGCTCCCTCACGGCTCCCAGCCAGGCGTCGTGCGAGCCCGACTTCACGGGGAGCGCGTTCGCAGGCGGCGGGATCATCGCCGTCAAGGCGACCACAGTCGGGGTGACAGAGATCAAGGGTCTCAACTTCACTCGGTTCGACCTCGTGCTGCCGGGCACTTCGTCGAACGAGGCGCTCACGGAGACCTCCACCGTGCTCGGAACGGCGAACACCTCGGGCGGCACCGTCGACCCGACAAACAACACACTCGACCAGGAGTCGCTCGTGATCACCAAGGCCACCAACGACCTGGCGACGGGCACGAGCGACGACCAGTCCCTGACCCTCACCCAGACGGCCACGGCGCTCACGTCCACCTCGGCGACATCGGCGTACTCAGTCACCGCCTCGCCGTCGTCCACCGACGGGGGCACGTCGACGAGCACGACCTCTGCGTCGACAGTCCACGCGTGCACGAACTTCACAGGAGCGCTCGTCACCTCCGGGCTCCCCTGCGGCTTCGGCAGGGTCGCACAGGGCGCGACCGCCGCGCTCTCCGCCAAGCTGGGGCCGGCGGGGGTGGCCACGCTCGCGACCGTCGCCGCGACATCGACGCATCCCGACCGGGTCCTCACCCAGCGGTACGCCCGGGACGCGAGCCTCACATGTCCCACAGCTGCGAAAGCGGGTTGCATCAGCGCGGCCTCCCGAGGGGGTCTCGGGACCGTCGAGCTCGCGGGGATCCCCGCAGCGGTCGTGGCGACCCCGCCTGGGTGGGCGGGCTACCTCGACAAGCTCTCGGGGTTCCGGGCGAGGGCGACAACCTGGGCGCGCAGCGCCAAGACACCCTGGCTCACCGGGCAGATCACCACAGTGACCGGGACGGTCAGCTACTACACCGGCTCCGGTTACGCAACACTGGCCGTGGGTGGCTCGGGACAGGCGGTCCCTTACTCGACGGTCCACGTCACCACAGGTGCCGTGGCCGTGACCATCACCTCGCACCTCTCGGTCGGCGGGGCCTCGTGCAGCGAGACCACAACATCGGCACGGCCCTCGACGGTGCACCGCGTAGCGTGCTCCGTCACGCCGCTCTCGGGGACGGTCACATACGTGGTCACCGACGGGACGACAACGATCGCCCACTTCACGCTCACAGTCGGCCTCGGGACGG
>JAKAOD010000273.1:0-3482 GCA_021823365.1 Actinomycetes bacterium
CGCGGGCAACGACCTGGCCGGAGCCCTCTCCGCTGCAGGACTGCGCGTCGCCGAACGGGCACCATCCACTGCGGGTTCACTCCTCGCGAGTGGCCTGCTCGGCGCGGGCCACGCCGTCGCGCAAGCCTCTCCCGAACCTGCACAGAGGCTCGCCGAGCTGCTCGCTGGTGCCTACGCGGCGATCGTCAGACGCGGGAAGGCTGAACGCGGAGCGCGCACGATGCTCGACGCCCTTGGTCCGGCGAGCGACGCCGCAACAGCCGTCGCGGCGAAGGGCGGGTCGGCTGCTGAGGTGATCACGGCGGCCGCGCGAGCAGCGAGTATCGGCGTCGAGGCGACGGCGACGATGACACCCCGCTTCGGTCGGGCCTCATGGATGCCCGAGCGCGCGGCGGGACACGTCGACGCCGGGGCCTATCTCATAGCCGTCATCCTCGAGGCAGCTGCTCGGACAGTCGGAGCTGCCAGCGCGTGAACCATCGGAGGAAGTCCCCCACCTCTGCGCCTCGTCACATTCGAGACGAGCGAGGGGCGCCTCGCCTAGCGCTCGCACACGGCCGCTCTTCCCGCTCAGCAACGATCTCCGGATCTGCCGCGCGCCTATGAGCGCGGCAGATCCGGTCAGGGGAACAGGAGCGACACCGGAGTCGGCACCTGGGTCGCGGAGACGAAGCTCAGGCCGGGCTGATCTCTCCTGATCTCGAAGGTCACGATCGCATCGGTGTTCTGATTCGCGACGAGCAGGTAGCGGTCATCTGGTGACAAGGTGAACTCGCGAGGCACCTCACCACGGGACGGCTCGAGGTGGACCAGCGCGAGCTGTTCCGAGTGCTCGTCGAAACGGAACATGGCGATGGTGTCGCTGTCCGGACCACGGTTCGACGCAAAGACGAACTCCCCTGATGCCGCCACCCGCACCTCGGAAGCGGTGCTGTTGGGGAACGAGCCCGGCCCGAGGGTCGACAGCGTCGTGATCGGCACGAACCCGCCCGGTTCGCGGCGGACCAGCATCAGCGTGCTGTCCAGCTCGTTCAGGATGAACAGATGGCTCCTGTTCGGGTGAAACCTCACATGCCGCGGCCCTGCTCCGGGCGCCGTCGGCAGACGCAGTTCCTGCTTCTCGGCTAACTTCCCGTCCGGATCGAGCGAGTAGGTCAACACCACGTCGGTGCCGAGATCGGGGACCAGGAGGTCACCGTCTGGCGCTTGTTCAGCCGCCTCAAGCGGGTGGAAGATGATCATGTGCGGGTGCGAACCCACCTGCCGGACGGGGTCCGGGCCCGAGCCGACGTGCTCGACGAAGTCCGTCATCTCGCCCAGGCTGCCGTCCTCCTCCCGCCTGAAGACCGCCACAGAGCCCCCATCGGAGCTCGCGGCGTAGTTCGCGACGAGGACGAACTTGCCCCGCGCGTCCACCGCGATGAAGCAGGGCGAATCGCCGCCCGTGGGTTTCGCGTTCAGCAGGTGCAAGTCGCCGGTGGCCGCGTCACGCGAGAAGGAGGTGAGTCCTCCACCCGGTTTGCCCTCGAACTGAAAGGTCTCCGAGGCAGCATAGACGTTCTCTCCCGAGGGTGTCGCCATGATGAACGACGGGTTCCTGATCGTCGCTGCCAACCGGGGAGGGCCGACGCGGCCGCCCGCGAACGTGCAGGACAGGATTCCTTCTGCCTTGCCGTTGACGTGGGGCATCTGCTCGGTGTAGGTCCCGACCAGAAGCTGCAGCGAGGGACCTTGCGATTCCGGACTCGCGCTCATCATCCACACTCCTGTGCCATTTCTCGTCCCTGTCATCCGACTGCGGGTGACACCTGGACGCCCGCGGGCGGGCAGCCGGTCCTCCGCCTCGGGCCCTACTTTCCTTCTCTCGGTGCGAGTCACGATTCGAGGGCTGGGTGTGCCGACTCATTACCTCGATGTCCCGAGAACTCGCCGGGTCTGGGAGCGCCACTGCGCGATCCGATGTTGCGGTGGCTGCACGAGCTCGTGAACAAGATGATCGAATCCGTAGAAGTAGACGGTGTAGCCGCCCTCATTCACCCCAGCGGTGATGCGGTTCGGCTCGGAGAAAAACTCCACGCCCGCGCCGCGCAGCCGCTCGTAATCGGCTGCAATATCCTCGACCGTCAACGCGAGATGGGCTTGGCCAGGATTACAGATGTTGTAGTCGCCGCGCAAGCCCTTTGGCGACACGTACTGGACGATCTCCAAGTCATGGGTTGACAAGCCGCGCGGCTGGCCGGGGATGACCAGCTGGGCGACCCGGAGGTCGGCGTCGGGATAGCCGACGAGGCGCCGGGTGTACTCATTGGACTGCTGCTGCGTGTGGATATGCTCGAAGCCCAACAGGCGCGTGTAGAAGTCGACTGCACCGTCGAGGTCCGACACGGTGAAGCTGAAGTGCCAGACACCAAGCATCATTGCCTCAACTTCCTTTCCGGCTGCACCGCCACGCCGATCACTCAGTCGAACTCGAGACCACCACATGCGTTCAGCGCTTGACCCGTCACGTAGGAGGCAGCGTCCGACAAGAGAAAAGCCGCGACGTCGGCGACATCTTCTGCGAGCTGAATTCGTCCGAGCGGGATTCGGTCGATCAACGCCTGGAGCGCTTCCTCCAGACTGACACCGCGCGCCGACGCACGCGCCGCCGCGATGCTCTGAGTCATCGCCGTGTCGACAACTCCAGGACAAACCGCATTGACCCTGATCTGCTGGCTCGCAAGCGCAACTGCGGCCGAACGCACGACACTTATCACGCCGGCCTTACTCGCCGCGTAACCGGCAGAATCGGCGCGTGGTCCCCTCCCGGCGACGCTTGCAACGCAGACGATGGCTCCGCTCCTTTGATGTGCGCTCATCGCCTTAGCGCAGGCTTGGACCGTAAGGAACGTCCCGGTGAGGTTCACAGCCAGCTCGCTGGCGAAGTCGGAGCCGTCGAGCTCCAGAAACGGAGCCACCTTGATGATTCCCGCCGCCGTGGCCGCCAACGTGGGCACACCGAGCTCGGTGACCGTCGTCGCCATGGCCGCGTCGACCGATGCGGCGTTGGAGACATCACAGCCGATGCCCACCGCTCTGCCACCACTTGCTTGAATGCGCGCCGCCGTCTCGTCGGCGGCGCGGCCGTCGAGGTCCCAGACCGCAACGCTCGCGCCCTCTCGGGCGAGGCGTTCCGCGAGGCCGGCGCCTATTCCCCGTCCTCCACCTGTGACGACAGAGGGCCGCGCCCTGAAGCGCAAGGAGCCGGTGGGTTCGGCTTGCTCAGTCTCAGCCACAGCAACTGCCTCCTCACACTCGGTGGCGTCACACCGCCGCAGAGCGGCATACCGGAAGGTCGGCGCTGCGCACTGATGCCCAGTGTGTTCGCGGGCTGGCCGCCTCCCAGCTTCGCTGCACCAATCCGTTCCTTACCGTTCCGCCAGCCGAGCTCGCCATCCCCACAATGCGCGGACGCTGCCTTGGCCGTTGAAGGATGCCCCGAG
>JAKAOD010000273.1:3492-5065 GCA_021823365.1 Actinomycetes bacterium
CCACGATCCCCTCAACGCCTCCGCGAGAAGGGGGCTGACGACTCCCGGACGACGAGCTGCATCGGCGCCGAGACGACCTCCTCGATGCGGGCGTCAGCCCGCTCCTGACTGAGGATCTCGACGCCGCGCTTGCCGAGCTCGAAGAGCGGCATTCGGACCGTTGTCAGGGGCGGCACGAGGTAGCTCGCGAGGGGCAGGTCGTGGATCGCCACCACCGAAAGCTCCTCGGGCACCCTCACCCCCGCCTGATGAGCAGCCCACAGCGCACCGACCGCCGAGGCCACGTTCGCCACCAGCACCGCCGAGAGCTGCTTCCGCTGCAGCAGGGTCTTCATCGCCGCCGCGCCGCCCGCGTCGGTGTAGTCAGCCGCCACGACGTCGCCGTCTCGAACCCGGAGTCCGGCGCGCGTCATCGCCGCCAGGTAGCCGGCACGGCGACGCTCGCTCGTGTCTGCGGACACGGGACCGGCGAGGTGCCCGATGCGTTCATGACCGAGCTCGAGCAGGTGCTCGACCGCGAGCGCCGCGGCACGTTCGTCATCGAGCACGACAAAGCGGTGCCGGTTCGGGCTGTGACGGTTCAGGAAGAGCCACGGCACACCCGTTGCATCGAGACGGCCGTCAACCTTCCCGCTCGTCCCGGCAATGAGCAGACCGTCGAGCCGACCGTTGCCGAGCGCGTCGAGGTAGCCGTCGGAGCTGAAGTCCACCGAGCTACTGGTCAGCAGGTACTTGTGCAGCGGCAGCGCGCCGGCCTCCGCGCCCGCGATGATCTGGGCGTAGATCGGGTTCGAGAAGTCCGGGAGGACCAGGCCGTATAGGTCGGAGGACGAGCGCCGGAGGTTTCGGGCAACGACGTTCGGCCGGTAGCCCAGCTCCTCGATCACGCCGAAGATGCGCTTCCGGGTCTCGGGTCGGACGAGCAGCTTCGGATCGCCGTTGATCGCCCGCGACACCACCGACGCGTCGACGCCGGCCAAACGTGCAACGTCGGTGAGGCGTACGCGACCGTTCGCGCCTCGGGGCGGCACGCGTCTCTCGGGAGTCGAGGTCACCGCGACTCCAGCGGCCCCAGCTTGCCGCCCGTGACAACCTGTCGGATCTCTGTCTCCAGGCGCTCGACAGACACGCGACCGGTCTTGCGCACCGACGACTCCACCAGAAGATGGTCGAAGGGGTTCAGCCAGCGTGCGTCGATCACCTCAACGCCGATTACGAGGTCACTGCCGCACGCAATTGCCCAACCGTGACCGCGGTAGGTCGCAACAACCACATCCCGCTCACGATCGGTCTCCCCAAGAACGCCCGTCGGGATCGCCTCCTGACCGATGCCCAGGTGAACCGAGCCGACGATGCCCCCGGTGGCACGCAGCGTCCGTACCTCCTCCTCGAACCGCCGTATCCGCAGCATCGTCCTCAGGCCCGCGACAACCTGTTCCTCGTCGTCAGGAAGCACCGACACTCCTCACCTCCGTAGCGTCGGCTTGACCTGCCCTGCCCGCGTCGCGCGCCAGCGTGCAGTTGCCTGCTCACAGCTGAGAGCGACATCGCCGACGTAGTCCTTCGCCAGATC
>JAKAOD010000274.1 GCA_021823365.1 Actinomycetes bacterium
TTGCTCGGCGCGCTCCATCTTTCCCTGGCTCGCCCGCTCGTTGATGTCGTCGCGGTACTGCTTGCGGCGTCGGCGCAGCTCCTCGCGGGTCACCTTGGGCGGCTCGACCTTCGCCCGGATGGAGATCGCCGCCGCGCCCTCGGCGAGCAGGACCGGCGCCCACTGGGCGAGGGGCGACTCGGCCGGCACGTAGCGGAGGTCCAGCTCGTACAGGCAGCCGAGCGCGAGCGTGTGGTGACGGGGCAGCTCCGGCCAGCCGAGGCAGTCGGTGTCGCCGTCTGCCACGAGCCGGGCGGCCGCCCGGGCCGAAGAGACGGCGCCGAAGACGTGGAGGTGGTCCGCGTGCACGAGGAGGGGCGCCTCGGGGCTGCGACCGCCGTTCCACCAGGAGTTGGCCAGCGCGAGATCCTCTGGGGAGGGCACCCGCATGCCGGCGGCGGTCATCGCCCGGTCGATGGCGAGGTAGTCCTCGTCGAAGTCCGACAGCGGCGCCCCTCCGTAGCGGATGGTCTGGGCGACCGAGTCGATTGCCTGGCCGAAGCCCTCCTTGGACCACAGACCCGCCTCGGCCACCTTGGCCCGCAGGCGCACGCCGACGAGCAGCACCCTGCGATAGGTCTGCGCGGAGGAAAAGGCGTCGTGGAGATAGCCGGCGAGCGGGTGAGCACGGGGCGGGGCGAAGCTGGCGGGGATGTTGACGAGCAGGATGTGCAGCTCGCGGTAGCCCCCGCGGTTCATGCGGCGGTTGGCCGGCGTGCGCACGCGGGTCTCTGCGGCCAGCTGCTCGCACAGCGTGATGAGCGGGCCGGCCGCAGCGAGACCCTCTGCCGGCGAGGCGGCGTCCACGACCGGGGCCATCGGGACGCAGCGATAGCACCACAGCGAGCTGTCGGTGCCGACCACCCGGCCGCCTGAGAGGCGCGAGCGCACGGTGGTCGGGTACAGCGGCCTGGTCGGCACCTTGTGGACGACCTGCTTGGGTTGCTTTGCCATGCTCAACCCTCCGCGTTCTCGTAGGGGCGAAGGCTCGGTCCCGACCCCGGCGGCCCCCAGGCGACGACGACCGGGGCAGCCGAGGAGGCGTGCGCGACGAGCAGGTCCATCGTCGTCTGGGGGCCGGACGGAGCTGTTGTGGTCGGGCCCGGCGGCGGGGTGTGCTCGTGGTCCCAGACCAAGTCGAGCTCGACCTCGACGATCAGCTCGTCCTGGCCCGCCTTTCCGACCGGGGCCGCGGCGACGACGGTGTCGCTCGCCGAGGCGACGCCGGACAGCGCCACGTAGGTGTGCTTCGGGCTCGGGTCCCCGACCGCGAGGTGCAGCTCGGCGTCGTTGCCCGAGGTGTAGGCCGCCAGCCAGTTGTCGACGACCGTCTGGACCGCGCCGGAGACCGACGAGGTGGACGCGAGCCCCGGCCATGGGCCGGCCTGGTCCCAGGACCCGTTCTGTGCCTGGCTGGCGGGCAGGAACGACGGCCCGCTGAGTGCGACGGCCCCGCCGTGGCGGCCGATCGCCACCTCGACGCCGACGTACCAGACGGCCGGGCTTGTGCTCGTCGGGTGCGTGACGAGCGTGAAGGTCTCGATCGCCGCCCGGAAGGTGAGCGGCGCCCCCTTGTAGCCCTTCGGGGGAGCGACCGGCGTTGTGCCGTCGTAGGAGAGAATCGACGCGCCGGGCAACGGGGACGGCCGTTCTGCGAGCCATCGGTCGACGACGATCGTCGCTGCGGTCCTCTGCGGGGAGCTGAGCACGGCCTGCGGTGTGCGTCGCTGCGTACGGGTGACCGCCGCGAGCGCGGCGATCAGGAGCACCGGGCAGAGGATCACCGAGGCCTTGACGTAGCGCCTCGTCCAGGCCTGGCGCCGGGCGAGGCGGCGGCCGTCGGGGAGCGCTGGGTTCGGCACCTCCTCGGCCTCGTTCTCGTACCAGTCGAGGTACGGCGCAGCCGGCGGGCTCGCACGACGGCGCTGGGTCACCACTGCTCGTCGCCCCATTCGTCGTCGAGGTCGTCGCCTGTGCGGCCGGCCGGCACGGGGACGGCGGGCTCCGGCTCGGGGCCGTCGTGAGCTGACGCTGCGGCTCGCGTCGCTGCCTCGAGCTCTGCGGTCGGAGGAGCCGATGTTGTCCTCCGGCCTAACGGCTCGAGCTCTGCGGTCGGAGAGAGGACCTCTGGGAAGACGCTGTCGGCGTGCCCGAGCCGCTCGCTCGCAGCGAGCGCCACGCCGGCGTCGAGGTCGGAGACGAGCCGCTCGTTCAGCCGTTCGGGCACGTAGGCTTCCTCGAGCAGCATGCGCGTGAAGCGTGGGACGTTGAGCGCCAGGATCGCCTCGATGCACGCCTCGCAGCGGACGGTGACCCCGTCACGGGGGACCCTGGCCCAGCACGGTCGCCAGCAGGAACGGCACCTGCCTGGCTCGTGCCGGGGTGTGTGCGGGCGTGGCCCAGGCCGCCAGGAATGGCACCGCCCATCGGGTGTCAACTGAGGACCTCGGCCACTTTCTGGATGGCCTTGCGCCTGGCGTCGGGCAGGGCGCGCGCCGAGCGGGCGGCGGCGAGCCCGGCCTGCATCGCACGCGACGGCGCGCCGGAGGGGAGCGACGGGTCCAGGGTTCCGAGCACCGCCCACAGGCGCTTGAAGGCCGCCCGCTCGCCGGCCATGCCCGTCGCGATCACCCCGGCCTCGAGGTCGGGGAAGGCCGTCAGCTCGACGAGGGTCGCAAGCGTCGAGCGCGCCAGGCCTGAGTCTTCGAGCGAGGCGACCGCGAGGTCGGCGAGCGAGGAGTCGCTGCCCCGGGGGACCTCCACGTCGAGCGCGGCGGCGAGCACCCCCAGGGAGGCTGCGTCGAGACGGGCGATCGCGAGCGTCCGCTCGACCGGGCGCCGTAGCGCAGAGCCCCGCCGCACCGGGCGTACGCCGCCGGGGCGGTGCCGGCCTGCGACCCCGGCCGGAGGTCGGCTGCCGGCGTCCCGGACGCCCGATGCAACGTCGTCGAAGCGGGCTTCCATCACGGTCTCGACCTCGTGCTCGGCAGCCCCGTCTGCAGCGTCGATCATGTCCGTAGTCACCTGCGCGCCTCCCGTCGTCGTCGGTCGTAGAGGACCATGCGGCGAGTACGAGACCCGCCTACCACCTCTGGGCAATTCCGCTGCCCTCTTAGAGGTACGTGAGGACGACGCAGCCACGCGTGCGCGCCGGGGTGCCTGCGGGTGGCCAGTTCGCGCCGATCGGCCGCCCCGAGGCAGACGGCATCGAGCTCGTCGACGATCCGGCCCCTGGCAACACGGCGCTCGACGGCGAGGCTGTCCTCGCCGAGGCGACGCGCTGGGGCACGCGCTACGCCCGTCGTTATGGCGCGGATGCCGCCGAGGTGATCGGGGAGGTGGCCGTGCGCTTCTACGAGCGCCGTGCCCGGACGGGGAGCGCTGCTCCGGTGCGCAACGACGTCGGCTACCTGCGCACCTTGGCACGGAGCATCGCCATCCAGGCCGTCGGAGCGGAACGCAGCTACGTCCGCCAGGCGTGGCGTGCTTACCAGGCTCGCTGCGACGAGGCGATGCAGAGGCTCGGCCACGGGCTGACCAGCGCCCAAGAGGACGAGATCGCAGCGTCGGTCATCGCCACCCAAGAGCCCCGCAGGCGAGCGCCCGCGGGCTTCCACCGCAGGCGCCAGGCGGTGAGCCTCGACGCAGCGACGCACCGGCCCGTCGCCACATCGCTTGCGGGACCAGACGCCACCGAGGCGCTCGCGACAGGCCGGGACCGGGCCCTCGGGCCGCTCGGCGAGATGGCAGAGCGGCTTGCGGCGGCCGGTGACCACGCAGGCGCCCGGCGGCTGGCCTGGGACGCGTTCGCCGAGCTCGTCGGGGCGCCCGCCGTCGAGGCGTCTTGTGTGACCGAGCGAGAGGCGGCCGCCGCACGCAAGGCGGTTGCCGATGCCGGCGGGGCCGGCACGCTCGCCGAGGCCCACGCAAGGGAGCGCACTACGCCAGCGCAGGTCTCGGCGCTGTTCGCGCCGTTCGGCGAGCTCGACGACGACGAGCGCGACGCCGTCGTGGCGGCGCTCGGCGCCCGGCGCCAGCTGGCAGACGAGCTGTGGGACCTGGCGCTGCGGGCGGCGACGAAGAGACGAGGAGGCTCTCATGGCTGATCAGCTGCCCGACGGCATGCGGGTGGTCGTCGGCGACGAAGAGGTCGCCGAAGCCGGCGACCGCGGGCTGGCGCGGGCCGGAGCACGGGGCCGCGCGATCGCAGGCGACTACGCCAGAGCTGAGGCCGGAGACGATGGATACGCGAAGGCGGGGATCTTGTCCTGTGCGCTGAGCGGCGCACGTGGCCGCTCGGTGAGCGCCGAGCGCGGCTACTCGCTCGCCGGAGAAGCCGGCACCGCGATCGCCGGGGAGTGGGGGACCGCGATCGCCGGCCTTGGCGGGAAGGTGGCCGCCGGCGACGGCGGGTTCGTCGCCCTCGACGCGCTCGGCCCCACCGGAAAACGCGTCCTTCTCACCGGCGCGGTGGGCACGGACGGGCTTCGCCCCGACGTGTGCTACGAGGCGGTCGGCGGGGACTTCGTCGAGGCCGAGGCCTTCTGATGGACGAAAAGGACCGCCGTTCCGAGCGGCTCGACGACACCCGCCGGGCGAGAGCCGAGATCGAGGACTGGCTCGCAGGACGCGGCGCCTACGTCATGGTCGCAATCTGCGTCGCGCTCGTCATCGCGCTCGTGCTCGGTCTCGCACATGTCTAGGCGGCGGTCGCTGGTGTGGACGGGACTCGCCGCATGGTTCCAAGCAGGGTCGCACACCACGCCCGGCCCAAGAGGAGGTTGAGCACATGTCGTACCTAGCCATCCTGGCGTCCACCACCACCGTGAACTTCGCGGGCGACTGGAACAGCGTCAACACGGCGCTCAACAGCGCGCTGGGCAGCACGCTCATCACCTTTCTCGGGGTCGTCGGCACGCTCCTCATCGTCTTCTCGGTGATCAAGTACATCTGGGACCGGCGCCGCACGGGGCAAGGCAACCACACCCACGTCATGTGGACCCTGGCCATCG
>JAKAOD010000275.1 GCA_021823365.1 Actinomycetes bacterium
CCGCGGCCCTGGCGCTCCCGGGCCGCCTTGCGCCACTGCATCGCCTGCCCGGTAGCCAGCTGGCGCACCGCCTCATAGCGCAGGACCGGGTGGGCTAGGCGCGCCAGCTCGGCCGGGAGCAGCCGCCGCACGTCCCGGCCCGGCTCGACGCCCACCAGTTCTCGCTCCACGAGGTCGTCCTCGACGCAGGGCGGTGCGCCGCCGAGGCCGCCGAGGCGCTCCGCTACGAGTTCGAGGCGGCGGACGTCAAGCTCGCGGTCGAGCGGCCCGACTACGAGCTGCGCGTCGCGGCTGACCCCGACCGCCTGGCGCAGGTGGTGTCCAACCTCGTCGAGAACGCCCTGAAGTTCGCGAGAACCTCGGTGCGCGTGAGCGTCGGGGAGGCGGCGACGGCCGGCCACACGGTGCTCGTCGCCGTCGAGGACGACGGTCCCGGCATCGCCGGGGAGGACCTGCCGCACATCTTCGAGCGGCAGTTCAGCTCGACTCGCAGGCCAGCGCGCGCCGCGGGCACCGGGCTGGGCCTCACCATCGTCGCCGAGCTCACCTCGGCGATGAGCGGGGCGGTCGTCGTCGACTCCCCGCTCGGGCCCGACGGCGGCACCCGCATCACCGTCCGCCTCCCGCGCACCGCTGCGTGACGGCCTGACCGGCAGGACAGAGGCTGCGTGATCACGCCCCCATCGGGAGCTCGGCCACCTCGGCGCGACGCCCGCCCGAGCCGGCCGCGCCGGTCGGGGGACCACCGAGCAGGACCGCCACCGGAGGGGTGACCTCACGGCGGACATAGGCAAGGGCGACGGTCGCGCCGAGGCCGGGCGACCAGGCGGCGCTCGTCACCTCGCCGACCTGCCGCCCGTCGAGCAGCAGGGCCTCGCCCGGGTGGGCGTCCGGCGCCTGCGCCTGCACCGGCGCCGACAGGGAGTGCTCGTCGCCCGCGACGAGCAGGCCTCGCAGGCGCCGGGGCACGTTGCGGCCCCGGGCGTCGATGCGGGCGACGAGCTCCTGACCGGGATAGCAGCCCTTGGCGAAGCTCACGGCGCGGCGGACGACGCCCGCCTCCTCCGGGATCGTGCGCTCGGTGATCTCCCGGCCCATCACCGGCTGACCTGCCTCGATGCGCGCCGCCTCGAGGGCTCGCCCGTCGCCGAGCGGGACCTCGGCAGGGCGCCGCACGTCGGGCGCGACGAGGTCGAGGCCGGCGAGGCCGGGCCATCGGACGGCGAGCGCCGCGCCGCCCGTGACGCAGGCACCGACCTCCTCGCCCGAGAGCTCGAGGGACTTCGGCCCTCGGAGGGCGAGCATCGGCCAGCGCGCGACCTCGAGGTCGACCTTCACGCGCAGGCGAAAGCGAGAGAGCCGCTCCCGCACGGCGTCCCCGTAGCCGGCTGCCACCACCACCAGCGCCACCTGTTCTTCGACCCGGGCGACGCGCACGTAGGCCTCGACGCGCCCCTGCGGCGCGAGGAGGAGGGACTCCACCGACTCACCGACTGCGAGCGTCGCGAGGTCCTGGCTGCACTGGGTCTGGAGGTAGGACAGCGCGTCGGGCCCGCTGGCACGCACGACGTCGCACTCCACCGCGCAGGCGACGGCGCCCTCACGAAGAGCCCTGTAGCTCGCCGCGAGCCCGAGGGGCGCCGGGGAGCTCACGTCGCCGACGTCCCGCCGGGCTCTGGGGCGGCGGGACGGGCGGCGTCCGCCGCGAGGAGCCGCGCGCCGGCCACTGCTGCGAGGATCGAGCGTGCCTTCGCCTGGCACTCGCGGTCCTCGTCCTCGGGGACGCTGTCGGCGACGATCCCGGCGCCGGCCTGCACCGACGCCCGGCCGTCCGGTCCGAGGACGAGGGTGCGGATCGCGATCGCGGTGTCGAGGTTGCCGGAGAAGTCGACGTAACCGACGACGCCGGCGTACGGGCCGCGGCGTGTCGGCTCCAGGCTGTCGATGATCTCCATCGCCCGGACCTTCGGCGCGCCCGAGACCGTCCCGGCGGGCAGCGTCGCGCGAAGCACGTCGATCGGGCCCTTGCCGGCGAGAAGCTCGCCGGACACCTGAGAGGTGAGGTGCATGACGTGGCTGTACCGCTCGAGGGACATCAGCTCGTCGACCTGCTCGGTGCCGAAGCGCACGACCCGCCCGACGTCGTTGCGCGCCAGGTCGACGAGCATGACGTGCTCGGCGACCTCCTTCGGGTGCTCGGCGAGCTCGGCGGCGAGCGCCCGGTCCTCGACCTCGCTCCTCCCCCTCGGGCGCGTGCCGGCGATCGGGCGCGAGATCACTCTCCCGCCGAGCAGCTGCACCATCGGCTCGGGCGAGGCCCCCACGACGGTGACGCCGCCCTGGCGGACGAAGAACATGTACGGGCTCGGATTGACCTGGCGGAGGACGCGGTAGACATCGAAGGGATCGACGTCGACGTCGAGGTCGAACCGTTGCGAGAGCACGATCTGGAAGGCGTCGCCCGCCCGGATGTGCTCCTTCGCCGCCTCGACGGCAAGGCAGAACTGCTCGGAGCCGAGGGTCCGGCGGACCTCTTCCGGCGCCAGCCGCGCGTCAGGATCGGGCGGCGGCGCAAGGAGCCCGGCGGCGGGGCGCTCGAGGTCGGCCCGAAGGCGCGTCAATCTCCCGACCGCCTGGTCGTAGCGCGGCCGCAGCTCGCCGTCGGGCGGAAGGACGACGTTGTCGAGCAGCACGGCCCGGCTGTGCCAGTGGTCGAAGGCGACGAGCTCGCCGATCACCGAGACGACGGCGTCGGGCAGGTCGCGATCGTCGGGCGGGGGATCGGCGAGGCGCTCGACCTCCCTGACGACGTCGTAGCCGAGGTACCCGACGATCCCGCTCGTGAGCGGCGGCAGCTCCGATACCGCCGGGGCCCTGCAGCCCTCGAGCAGCGCCTCGAGGCAGGCGAGCACGCCGCCGGACAGCGGGACGGCGACCGGTAGCTCGCCTGCCACGACCTCGACGTCGCGGGCGCGTGCGACGAGCGTCGCCGCCGGCGCCCGCCCGAGAAAGGAGTAGCGGCCGAAACGGCCGCCCCGTTCGACCGACTCGAGAAGGAAGCCGTCGCCGTCGCCGACGACCGAGCGGAAGGCGCCCACCGGTGTGGTCGCGTCGGCGAGGAGCTCCTGCCAGACCGGCACGACGCTATGGGTGCGCGCAAGCTCGACGAAACGGTCGTAGCCGATGACGGCGCCGTCAGCCAAGGTTGGTCGAGACGCCGAAGGAGCGGTAGAAGCAGGAGCGCTCGCCCGTGTGGCACGCGCCGCTGCCTTCCTGGTCGACCTCGACGAGCAGTGCGTCGCCGTCGCAGTCGTAGGAGACGCGGCGCACCCACTGGCGGTTGCCGGAGGTCTCACCCTTGCACCAGTACTCGCCGCGACTGCGGCTGAAGAACCAGCTGCGTCCGGTGGTGAGCGATCTCGCGAGCGCCTCGCGGTCCATGTAGCCGACCATCAGCACCTCTCGCGTCGACGCTTCCTGGACGACGGCGACGACGAGGCCGTCGGGGCCGAAGCGGACGCAGGCAAGCTCGTCCTCCGACGCCTCGATGCGCGTCCCCTGACGGGTGCTCACAGGTACAGGCCCGTCCCCCCGCCGAGCCGCTCGGCGGCGACCGCGTGGATGTCGCGCTCGCGAAGGATGAGGTAGGTCTCGCCCTGTACCTCGACCTCGAAGCACTCCTCGGGGTTGAACAGCACCTTGTCGCCGGACTTCACCGTGCGCACGTGCGGGCCGACCGTCACGACGCTCGCCCACGCGAGCCGCTTCGCCACCTGGGCGGTCGCAGGGATGAGTATCCCGGCACGGGACCGCCGCTCGCCCTCGGAGGGCGGGACCTGCACGAGCACCCGGTCGTTCAGCATCGTCACCGGCTGCTTGACGCCATTGAGCGTCAGGTCATGCGTCGCGGTCTCTGCGCCGGCCACCTCCGCCACGGTAGTGCCTCGGGACCCTGCCTCCGCCAGGAGCTCAGGCGCCGGCCGGTCCGAGCTCAGGCGCGGGCCGGACGGCGATGCCGGCCGAGGCGAGATGCCGCTTGGCATCGGCCACCCCGAAGCGGCCGTAGTGGAAGATCGAGGCGGCGAGGAGGGCGTCGGCGCCCGCTCGCGCGCCTTCGACGAGATGGTCGAGCGTGCCGACGCCGCCGGAGGCGACGACCGGGACGCCGACGGACCCGCTCAGCCGACCGAGGAGCTCGAGGTCGTAGCCGGCCTCCGTGCCGTCGCGGTCCATCGACGTGACGAGCAGCTCGCCAGCGCCCAGCCGTTCGGCGACGACGGCCCAGGTGAGGGCGTCGAGGCCCGTCGCCCGGCGACCTCCGTGGCTGTAGACCTCGAAGCCGTCGCCGCGCCGGCGAGCGTCGATCGCGACGACGACGCACTGGGAGCCGAACGTCTCGGCAAGCTCGGCGACGAGGGACGGGCGGGCGATCGCCGCGGAGTTGACCGCGACCTTGTCCGCGCCGGCGCCGAGCAGCACCCGTGCGTCGTCGAGCCGGCGCACCCCGCCGCCGACCGTGAGGGGGATGAAGACCTCCTCGGCCGTGCGCCGCACGACCTCGACCATCGTCGAGCGACCCTCGCTCGAGGCGGTGATGTCGAGGAAGACGAGCTCGTCGGCGCCAGACTCGTCGTAACGCCGAGCGAGCTCCACGGGGTCGCCGGCGTCGCGCAAGTCCACGAAGTTCACGCCCTTCACCACCCGCCCGGCGTCGACGTCCAGGCAGGGGACGACCCTCACGAAGCGCACGCCGCCATCGCCTCCCCGAGCGTCAGCCGCCCGTCGAGCAGAGCCTTCCCGACAACGGCGCCGGCGAGGCGGCGACCGGAGGACTCGAGCGCCGCGAGCTCGGCGAGGTCCGCCGCCGAGCCGATCCCCCCCGACGCGACGACCGGGAGCGCGGTGCGCTCGAGCAGGTGCCGGTAGCCGGCGACGTCGGGACCGGCGAGGGTCCCGTCGCGGGAGATGTCGGTGACGACGAGGGCGGCGAGCGGCGAGGCCTCGAAGGGGGCGACGGCGTCTAGCAGCTCGACCCCCGGATCC
>JAKAOD010000276.1 GCA_021823365.1 Actinomycetes bacterium
CGTAGGCGGCGGCGACCTCTGCGAGTGGGTAGGTCGCGCAGACCGGGACGCGGACCCGGCCCTCAGCGACGAGGGGGACGACGTGCGTGCGCACCGCATGGGAGACGGCCGCCCGCTCCGTGCTGCTGCGGCCAGGGAACGTGGAGCCCGCGATCGTCGCCCGCCGCTGCATCAGGCCGAGTTCGACCTCGAGGCGCGTGCCTGACCCGACTTCGATCACCGCGACCCGGGCACCGGTCGCCAGCGCGTCGAGCGCCTGGGAGAGGCTGGCGACTCCGACCAGCTCCGAGACGACGTCGTAGGGGTCGTGGCCGGCGAGGTCATCGGCGCTGACCACCTCGTGGGCGCCGAGCGCCGCCGCCTTCACTCGCCGTCTCGGGTCGCGCACCGAGGCGACGACGGTCGCCCCCGCCACCGCGCCGAGCTGGACCGCGCCGACGCGACCACCCGCCGCTCGCGTCACGAGGAGTCGGTCGCCCGGTGCGAGCCCGCAACGCGTGAACAGCGCGTCGTAGGCGGTCGAGTACGCCTCTGGGAACCCGCCCGCCTCCGGCCAACCGACCCGGTCGGGGACGCAGAGCAGGTGGCTCTCGTCGACCGCCGCCAAGGTCGCTTGCCCGCCGCCGGTCACGGCCGCCATCACCCGGTCGCCGGGCGCGGCGAGCGTCACCTTGGACCCGACCGCCACGACCTCGCCGGCGAGCTCGAGGCCAGGGACGTCGGCCGGAGCCCCGGGCGGCGCGGGGTAGAGCCGGCGGGTGGCGGTCCGGCAGCGGTCTGTCGATCGCGGATCGCCTCTGTCTCGCGCTCGGGGAGCGGCTGGACGCCGCAGTCTTCACGGCTGACGGCGAATGGGGATCAGGCGGACGCATCCGGCAGATCCGCTGACGTTTCGGGTGACGCCAGTGACGAACGCCGGCGCGAGACCTGCACGAGGAGGGCGCGGGCGGGGCGCTGGCGGGGCGCTGGAGGCGGCGCTGGAGGCGGCGCTTGTGCGACGCTGGTTCGGCCGTGCACGCTTTGTGCACCTGCGCCGGGGTGCCGGGGTGCTGACCCGTCACGCCTCGTCCGGCGCGCTGGACCGACCGATGGACCGACTGTTGGACGTTGGAGAGGAGAGAGCATGACCACGCAGCACGAGACCATCCTTCGAGGCGCTGAGGACCCGGGTCTCGGCCACCTGCGGATCGCCACCGAGGAGGCCTTCTGCCCGCCCGAGCTCGTCGGCATGTGGCAGGAGCTGCTGAGCGCGGGGGGCGACCTCGATCCCGGCTTCCAGAGCCAGATGGGCTTCTACCTCCGGAGCGCAGCCGAACGGCCGAAGTTCATCTTCGAGCGGCTCCAGGACCTGGGCGCCCTGCGACTGGCCGACATGGACGCGACCGGCATCGACCGCCAGATCATCTCCCTCACGGCGCCCGGCACCCAGATCTTCGCGGATGCGGCGACCGCCACCTCGGTCGCCACCCTCGCCAACGACCAGCTCGCCGACGCGTGCCGCGCCCACCCCGACCGGTTCAGCGGCCTCACCGCCGTCGCCCCCCAGGACCCCCGCGCGGCGGCCGAGGAGATCCGCCGGGGCCACGACGAGCTCGGCTTCTGCGGGGCGATCGTGAACTCGCACACCAACGGGGAGTACCTCTCGGACCCGAAGTTCTGGCCGATCCTCGAGGCGGCCGAGGCGCTCGACACCCCGATCTACCTCCACCCGACCACCCCGCCGCCCTCCATGATCGGCCCGCTCCTCGAGGCCGGCCTCGAGGGCGCCATCTACGGCTTCGCCGTCGAGACGGGGATGCACCTGCTGCGCCTCATCAGGTCGGGCGCCTTCGACCGCTTCCCCCGCCTGAAGTTCGTGGTGGGCCACCTCGGCGAGGCCTTGCCGTTCTGGCTGTACCGGCTCGACTACATGCACGCCGCCGCGGTGCGCGCGGGTCGCTACGCGTCGATCAAGCCGCTCCAGCGCAAGGTCAGCGACTACCTGAGGGAGAACGTCTGGTGCACGACGAGCGGCATGGCGTGGGAGCCGGCCATCCAGTTCTGCCGCCAGGTGCTCGGCGCCGGGCACGTGCTCTATGCCATGGACTACCCCTACGAGTGCGTGCCCGCGGAGGTCCGGGATCAAGACGCCATGGCGCTCAGCCCGGCGGAGATGAAGGCGTTCTACCAGACCAACGCAGAGGGGCTCTTCGGGCTCCCCGGGCTCCCCGGGCTCCCCGGGCTTCCCGGGCCGGGGCGATGAGCACGGCCGACGTCCGCGTGCCGGAGGCCGGGGCCGACGTCCGCGTGTCGGCTGCCGACGTCCGCACCTGCGCCGAGGACGTCCTCTACCTCCTCGGCGCCCACGGCGTGGAGGTGCTGTTCTTGAACCCCGGCACGGACTCCGCGCCGATCCAGGAGGCGGCGGCCACCCTCGCCGAGCGGGGCGTGCCCGCCCCACGCGTCGTCGCGTGCTCCTTCGAGGCGGTGGCGCTCGCCGCGGCCCACGGCTACTGGCAGGCGACGGGCCGCCCGCAGGCGGTCTGGGTCCACGTCGACGCCGGCACCCAGAACCTGGGTTCGATGGTCCACAACGTCCTTCGCGACCGGGCGGGGGTCGTCGTGCTGGCGGGCAGGACGCCCTACGGCGAGGCCGCCGACGACCCCGGCGGCCGGGACACCGCGATCCACTGGCCACAGGACGTCCCCGACCAGGCGGGGATCGTGCGCGGCTACGCCAAGTGGACGGCCGAGCTCGTGCGGGCTCAGGACGCCCCCCGGGTGGTCGGGCGGGCGGTGCAGGTCGCCGGTGGCGGCATCCCGGGCCTTGCGTACCTGACCATCTCCCGGGACGTGCTGATGGAGCCGGCCGCGCCCGCCGCCCGCCGGCGTCTCGACGGCTGGGCGAGGCCGCACCCGCCCGCGCTGGCGCCGGAAGCGGTGCGCGAGATCGCCGACCTCGTTGCGGGGGCGTCACGGCCGGTCCTCGTCACCACCAGGATCGGGCGGCGGCCGGGAGGTGCGGCGGCGGTTGCCCGCTTCGCGGAGGTCGCGGCCGTCCCGGTCGTAGGCCGGCCCGAGGCGCTCAACGTTCGAGCCGACCACCCGATGGCACGGACGCGCCCCGAGGACGCCGGCCCGCTGCTCGAAGAGGCCGACGTCGTCGTGGTCGTGGAGGCCGACGTGCCGTGGATCCCCCGTGGGACCCGCCTGGCGGAGGGTGTCCGCGTGGTCCACGTCGACCCCGACCCGCTCCACGCGTCGATGCCGCTGTGGACCTACCCGGTCGACGTGTCGGCGACCGCCGACGGCGACGTCGCGCTGTCCCAGCTCGCAGACGCCTTGGAGGAGCGCAGGGCCGCCTGGGAGGAGCGCAGGGCCGCCTTGGAGGAGCGCAGGGCCGCCTTGGGGGCCACCTTCGGGGCCGCGTGGGAGGAGCGTCGCGCACGCCTGGCCCTGGAAGGGGCGGCCAGGCATGGCCCGGCGACGGGCGCGGCGACGGGCGCCGGGACTGGCGCGGTGGCTGGCGTGGCGGGCGGCACGGGGACGCGCCGTCTGCGTCCGGCCGACGTCCTCCGGGTGCTCGCCGAGGCGCTGGACCCCGAGGACGTCGTCGTCGAGGAGGCGGTGACCAACGCCGGGGCCGTCGCCACCCACCTGCCGCGCTTCCTCCCCGGCACCCTGGCGTCGGCGGGAGGACCCGGCCTCGGGTGGGCGCTCGGCGCCTCGGTCGGGATCCGGATGGCCCGGCCGGACCGCCGGGTCGTCGCCGTGGTGGGGGACGGCTCCTTCATGTTCGCCGTGCCCACTGCCGCCCTCTGCCTGGCCGCAGAGGCGGAGGCGCCCTTCGTGACGGTGATCCTCGACAACGACGGCTACCGGGCGAGCCGGCAGCCGGTCTTCGCGCTGTTCCCCGAGGGTCTCAGTGCTGAGGCGGGGGAGGCGATCGGAACGCGTTTCCGCCGACCGCCCGACTTCGCCGCGGTGGCCGAGGCCTGCGGCGCGCTCGGCCAGACCGCGGAGGACGAGGCCGGCCTGCGCAAGGCGCTCGAGGACGCGTTCGAGGCCGTCGCCAGCGGCCGCTCGGCGGTCGTCGACGCACGGATCGAGCGGGGGTGAGCGGCGAGGCCGCGGCGAGTGGAGGCGAGGCGAGGACGGGCGAGGTGGCGGCGGGTCGCGACGGCGCCCCGCCGTTCGAGCCGTTCGAGCCGTTCGAGTCGTTCGAGCCGTTCGGGGCGGCGATCTTCGACATGGACGGGCTCCTCGTCGACACCGAGGGGCTGTGGCACGAGGCGGAGGTGGAGGTCCTCGGGCCGCTCGGCGTCCCGATCGCCGAGGGCGATCCGCGCCGCACGAAGGGGATCTTCGTGCGAGAGGTCGCCCGCTACTGGCACGACCGGTTCCCCTGGCGCGGCCCGTCCCCCGACGAGGTGGCCGCACGGATCGTCGAGCGCGTGATCGGGCTGATCGATGAGAAGGGGCGGCTGCTCCCGGGTGTGGACGATGCCCTCGGGCTCTGCCGCCGCCACGGCCTCACGCTCGGGCTCGCCTCCTCCTCGGAGCACCGGCTGATCGCCTTCGTGCTGGAGCGCTTCGGGCTCGCCTCCACGTTCGCCGTCGCGCACTCGGCGGAGGACGAGCCCTACGGCAAGCCCCACCCCGCGGTCTTCCTCACCGCCGCGCAGCGGCTCGGCGTCGCGCCCACCCGCTGCGTCGTGTGGGAGGACTCCCCTGCGGGCGTGCTCGCGGCGAAGGCCGCGCGGATGACGTGCGTCGCGGTGCCCGCACCCGACGAGAGCGCCGCCCCCGCGTTCGGGATCGCCGACGCGGTCCTCTCCTCGCTCGAAGAGGCAGACGAAGAGCTCTGGCGGCGCCTCGTCGCCGCCCGACGCTCCGGCGGGACCTGACCCGACGGGCGGCCCGCCTGGCGCGCACCGCGACTCTCGTGTTCGCCGGCACCGGCTCCACTCGGTGCGGTCGGTCTGGTCCGGGCGCCGGCGGAGTCCGAGACGGCGCCTCCGAGGTGGGATGGAGCCCCGGCGCTACGTCTTG
>JAKAOD010000277.1 GCA_021823365.1 Actinomycetes bacterium
TCGTGGCCCACGGCTGCCGACACGGTCTGGGCGATCAGCGGGAGGAACCGCCCCTCGACGCGCTGGCGCACCACCGTGTTGGGCACGCCGAGGACCATGGTGCGTCCGTCGTAGGACACCGGCTCGATGCTCGAGAACCACATCTTCCAGGTCGTGTCCGACACCTGGTCACGAAGAGGTGCGGTGCACCTGGTCCACAGACCACCCGTCTCGTCCACCTGGTCCTCCGCGCACGCGAGCCGCTCGTCGTCCACAGCGTGGTCCACAGGTGTGGAACACGTCGGTGACGTGGTCGATCGAACCTACACCGTTCAGGCTCTCCCGACTAGTGGCAACCGGGGCCGTCGCCGGGTCGCTCACGGGCTGCAGGTCGCTGCCGCGGGACCCCAAGGGGCCACCGCCTCAGGGCGGCCGCGGTCTGAACAGGAGGTCCCGGGCGCGACTAGTGTCGGCGGCCGCGGTCGCGTACGATCGCGTGCGACATCGCAGCCCGCTGTGGGCAACGCGTTGGTCCGTCCGCCGTCACCGACCCGATCAGGTCGCGCTGGCGGGCAACGCGGAAAGGTTGACGGACGTGAAACAAACCTATCAACCCAACACGCGCAAACGAGCGAAGCGGCACGGGTTCCGCCAGCGGATGTCGACGCGCGCTGGCCGGGCGATCCTGAAGGCGAGACGGCTCAAGGGGCGTCATCGGCTGACGGTGTGAGTTGGCGCGCCCAGAAGGACGATGCCCCCGGTGGTCGGAAGAATCCGCAGGCAGGCTACGTTCCGCGCCCTGTCGCGCCCCGACGGACGCGCCCAGATGGGAACGGTGGCGGTGGCGTTCAGCGGTCACGTGCCGGAGGTGACGAACGTTCCCTTGGTCGGGTACTCCATCGGGAGGCGGCATGGCGGTGCGGTCGAACGGAACCGGCTGCGGCGTCGGCTCCGTGCCGCGGTTCGAGCGTCCGGCCCGGAGCTGGCGGCCGGGGCATACCTGGTACGCGCGGCGCCGGGTGCCGGCGAGCTCGGATTCGAGGAGCTACGCGGTGCGGTCCGCGCGGCGGCCCGGGCCGCCGCAGCCGGGGTGGGCGGCGAAGGAAGCCGGATCCTGTGATCATCAGGCACGTGGCGGCACTGGTTGAAGAGCCGGCGGGGCGGGACGACCGTGAGGCGGACGGGGGCGCCCCGGGGGCGCGGCGGACGGTCGGGCAGCGGGCCGCGCTCGGGGCGCTGCAGGCCTACCAGGCCGCGAGGGCGGGCGGCGTGTCCCCGTGCCGCTTCTACCCGAGCTGCTCGGCGTACGCGGTCGAGGCGGTGGAGCGGCACGGTACGTGGCTGGGGCTCTGGCTGGCCGTGCGACGACTGGCCCGCTGCCACCCGCTGGGCGGGCACGGGGTGGACCTGGTCCCGCTCGAGGCGGGCCGGCGCCGGCGGGGGAGGCGGTGACCGTGCACGTCGTGCCCCTGGTCGCGGAGAACTCGCTGTTCAAGGCAGTCGGAGACATCTTCCACCCGCTCTTCATCGCGGTGGCCGACGTGCTGTCGTGGATCTACGGCGTCGTGCCCACATACGCAGCGGCGATCGTGCTGCTCACGCTGCTGATCATGGCGCTCCTCACGCCGCTCACCATCAAGAGCACGCGCTCGATGCTGGCGATGCAGGCGCTCCAACCCGAGATGCAGAAGCTGCGGGCGAAGTACAAGGGCGCCGAGAACCGCCAGCAGCTGAACGAAGAGCTCATGAAGCTCTACCGAGAGCACGGGGTCAGCCCCACGGGCGGATGCCTGCCGATGTTCCTCCAGATGCCCGCCCTGATCGTCCTCTACGACGTCATCCGCGGGCTTGCGAACACGGTGAAAAAGGGCGCCCTCATGGCCACAGGCAAGGCCCGCTGCCACGCCGTCGTCTGCGCCACACCGCACTACGTGCCTCAGACGTCGGCGATCCACAAGGCGCTGGTGAAAACGCCCGGCGTGATGCACTCGATCGGGCTGAACCTCGCGTTGCGGCCCCTCACACATCACGCGGACTGGTACGAGTACGTCCCGTACTTCGGCCTCCTCGCCGTCGCGGTCGCCCTGCAGTACTTCCAGATGGCCCAGATGACGCGCCGGAACAAGCGCAACAACACCCAGCAGCAGATGCCGCAGCAGATGCAGACGATGCAGCGGGTGATGCCGCTGATCTTCGCCTACATCTACTTCCTGGTCCCCGCCGGCGTGGTGGTGTACATGATCGTCTCGTCCGCGATCCGGGTTCTCACCCAGGACTTGATCTTCCGCTACGGCCTGGTGCAGCGGCCCGGGGAACGCCAGGTGAGCGGCAAGCCCAAGTCCTCGGCGGCGCCTGCCGCGGTCGAAGCGAGGTCGGCGAGCGCCACGAAGCAGGAGGGGTCTGCTCCGCACGACGGCGAGCGGACGGGCATCCTGGGCGGCCGGCGCCCTCGTCCCGGCAGCGGGCAACCGGAGGCGCAGGAAGGCGGCACGAACGGGCGGCGCCGGGATGCGAGTAGAGGTAGTACCAACGGTACTACCCTTCCGACCGCGAAGCCCCACCCCCGATCGAAGACCAAACGTGCACGAAAGGCTCGCTGAGAGTGGAGTGGGTCGAAAAGACGGGCAGGTCGGTCGACGAGGCGAAAGAACGTGCTCTCGAGCAACTGGGGGTGTCCGAGAAGGACGCGGAGCTCGTGGTCCTCGCGGAGCCGAGGGCGGGCTTGTTCGGGCGCGTCCGAGGCGAGGCCCGGGTGCGCGCGCGGGTCCGACCCGCGGAGCCGCGCCCGAAGCGCTCACGTCGTCAGCGAGATCGAGCCCGTGGCAGCGTGCGCCGTGGCGGGGACGACGGCCCCGGTACACGAACGGCACGGCAGCGGAAGGCGAACACGAACCGCTCGGCTGGGGCGTCGGGACGCGCCGGCCGTGGAGAAGGGTCCCCGGGGGTCTCGGTCCGAGATGGCGATGGTGAAGTTGGATCGGCAGGTACCGTCCCGAGCCGCCGGAGCCGCCGACGCCGTCAAGGTGCAGTGCAGAAGGGAGCCACGGCAGTGAGGAAGCCGTGCCATGCCCAAGCAGGGAACGGCACGACGCCTGCGCGCGGTGACGCTCGTCGTACCGAAGAGGTCGGTCCGGACGGAGCAGTGAAGGAGGAGCACACGGTGGCTGACGGGATCACGCTGCAGGAGCAGGCGACGGTGGCCAAGGAGTTCCTCGAGGGCCTGTTGGACCGCTTCGGCCTCCGGGCGACGGTGGACGTCCGTGAGCTCGACGAGGAGACCGTGGAGCTCGCGGCGCAGGGCGATGGGCTTGGCGTGCTCGTCGGGCCGAAGGGAGCGACCGTGGTGGCGCTCCAGGACGTGACGCGGACGGTTGTTCAGAGGCACTTCCCGAACCGCACCGACAGGATCTTGGTCGACGTCGCGGGGTACCGCGAACGCCGTGTCGCGGCGCTGCGCAGGTTCACCGCGGAGGTCGCGACGGATGTCGTCGAATCCGGATCCGAGCGTGCGCTCGAGCCCATGTCGGCTGCTGATCGCAAGGTCGTGCACGACACGGTGGCGGGGATCGAAGGTGCGGTGTCGAGCTCACAAGGAGAGGAGCCGCACCGCTTCGTCGTCATCTCCCCGGCGCCCTGAGCACGCGTTGGCGAGGAAGATGGTTCCCGGACCTTCGGGCAGCCATCGACGTGCCACCCTTCGCGGCCTCCTGACCGAGGCGCGAGACCTCGGGTTCCTCGGTCCCGGTCCGGTCGATGCGCAGTTGGAGCACGCCGACGCCTTCGCCGAGGCGGTAGAGAGCGCATGGACAACCTCCCCTTCCGCCCTGGTTGACCTCGGCACTGGGGGTGGGGTTCCCGGGCTCGTGCTCGCCGTGCGTTGGGAAGCCCCATCGGTTCTCCTCGTCGAAGCGCGAGAACGTCGTGCGGCGTTCCTCCTCCACGCCGTCGGTGCGTTGGGGTTGCAAGGGCGTGTCGCGGTGGAGGCCGAGCGAGCCGAGGTCGTCGGCCGCACACCGAAGCGACGGGGTGCCTTTGACGTTGTCACCGCCAGGGGATTCGGAAGGCCCGCCGTCGTGGCCGAGTGCGCGGCTCCGCTCCTGGCAGTGGGTGGGTTTCTGGCTGTCTCGGAGCCTCCGTCGAGCTCGCGAGCCATCGGGCGCTGGCCGGAGGATCGGTTGGCCGAGCTCGGCATGGGAAGTGCGTCTCCGGCCGGGTCCGCATACGGGTTCGTTCTGGTCCACCAAATTCAGCAGTGCCCAACCCGGTTTCCCCGGCGGGTCGGAGTGCCCGCGAAGCGCCCGGTGTTCTGACCTCTCGCCGAGTGCAGCGGACTTCGCACATTGCCGGGCGTGCGTCAGGTGGACGGCAGTGCCCTTGTGAGCGCGTCCGCTTCCCGGAGCGCGGCGAAGATCGCCTTGGCGGAGCTGGGTGAGTCGTGTGCTGGAGCAGGCGCCACCTGCGGGGGTGGAGAACCCGCCGGAGTGGGACGTTCGGGAAGGTCGAGCTGCCGCGCGTAGCGCTCGCACATGGCGAGGAACCGATGGTAGGCGTAGCCATCGAGCGCCGGCGACAGTGCACGACGGAGCATCGGAACGAGCTCCGCACGCAGGTAGTCTCCCCGCGCCATCCACTGGTAGTAGCGCCGACCGCCGTGCTCGTAGGGCCCGTAGAGCCGACCGCCGGGAAAGGTGCGTTCGAGCCATCGGAACAGCGCTTCGTGGCGCTCGTGCATGCGCAGGGTCACCTGCGGCTGGCGCCCGTCGCCGCCGAAGTGGCCTTCCCCGACCAGCAGGCCCACCAGCACCCCTTCTTCGAAGTCGCTCGCCATCTCGTCCGTTCCAGGGTCTTGTGCTCGGCCCAACCACCGGACCTCGCAACTACCGCATGTTTCACCGTCAGGTTACACGTGAAACAGCTGCGAGGTGAGGAGCGACCAAAGCGGGGCAGGCTGGCAATGAGCGCGCTCGGACGTTCGGTTGTTTCACCGTCAGGTTGCACGTGGAACGACCCTCGACTGGC
>JAKAOD010000278.1 GCA_021823365.1 Actinomycetes bacterium
AGTGGCGCGACGCCCATGCCGATCAGGTTCGAGCGGTGGATTCGCTCGAAGCTTTCTGCGATGACGGCGCGCACGCCGAGGAGAGCCGGACCCTTGGCAGCCCAGTCGCGTGACGAGCCCGAGCCGTACTCCTTGCCGGCGAGCACGACGAGGGGAACCTCCTCGGCCGCGTAGCGCATCGCCACGTCGTAGACGCTCCCCTGCTCGCCGCCGGGGAGGTGGATGCTCACTCCTCCCTCGGTCTGCGGGACGAGCGCGTTGCGAATGCGGGCGTTGGCGAAGGTGCCACGCATCATCACCTCGTGGTTGCCCCGGCGGGACCCGAGCGAGTTGAACTCGGTCGGCGCGACGCCGTGGGCGGCGAGCCAGGCACCGGCAGGGCTTGCCGCGCGGATCGAGCCGGCCGGCGAGATGTGGTCCGTCGTGACGCTGTCGCCGAGCACGAGCAGCGCCCGGGCGTCCTCGATGTCCCGGAGCGGCGGCGCCTCGCGTGCGATCCCTTCGAGGAACGGCGGCCGCCGGACGTAGGTGGACTCGTCCCAGGCGTAGCGGCTCCCCGACGGCGTCTCGATCTCCTGCCAGCGCTCGTCGCCCTGCGACACCCCGGCATAGTCCTTCTCGAACATCGACGAGCGCACCGCCCGTGCCGTCGCCTCGAGTATCTCGCTGTCCTTCGGCCAGATGTCCCGGAGGAAGACCGGCTCTTTCCCCGGCACGGTGCCGAGCGGCTCGGAGCGGAGGTCGACGTCCATCGTCCCCGCCAGGGCGTAGGCGACGACGAGCGGGGGAGAGGCGAGGTAGTTCATGCGGGCGTCGGGGTGGACCCTCCCCTCGAAGTTCCGGTTGCCCGAGAGCACCGCGACGCAGGAGAGCCCGGCCTCGGCGACGGCCGCCGAGATCTCTGGCCGGAGCGGCCCGGAGTTGCCGATGCAGGTCGTGCAGCCGAAGCCGACGAGCCCGAACCCGAGCTCCTCGAGGTAGGGCATCAGCCCCGCCTGCTCGAGGTAGTCGGACACGACCCGGGACCCGGGGGCGAGCGAGGTCTTCACCCAGGGCTTCGCCGTCAGCCCCAGCTCGACGGCGCGCTTCGCGAGCAGCCCGGCCGCGATCATCACCTGCGGGTTCGAGGTGTTCGTGCAGCTCGTGATCGCGGCGATGACCACGTGACCGTCTTGGAGCTCGAACGGCTCGCCGTCGGCGAGCTTCACCTCGGCGCCGCGTGCGGCCCCCGCCGGCGCCGTCGCGCCCCGGCCCACGTCCCGTGCACGAGCGGCGGTGGCCGGAGCCGGGACGCTTCGCGCCAGCGCCTCGCGGAACATCGGCTTCGCCCGGTCGAGCGGCACGCGATCCTGGGGGCGCGACGGGCCGGCGAGGCTCGGCACGACGCTCGAGAGGTCGAGGGCGATCCGCTCGGAATAGGCGGGCTCGACCGACGCGTCGTGCCACAGGCCCTGCTCCTTGGCGTAGGCCTCGACGAGGGCGACCTGGTCCTCGGACCGCCCGGTGAGGCGCAGGTAGCGCAGGGTGTCGGCGTCGATCGGGAAGATCGTCACGGTCGAGCCGTACTCGGGGGACATGTTCCCGATGGTCGCCCGGTGCTCCACGGGCACCCGGGCGACGCCGGGGCCGTAGACCTCGACGAACTTGCCGACCACGCCGTGGTGCCTGAGCAGCTCGGCGATGGTGAGCACGAGGTCGGTCGCCGTGGTGCCCTCGGGGAGCTCGCCGTCGAGTCGCAGCCCGACGACCGCCGGCACGAGAAGCGGGATCGGTTGGCCGAGCATCGCCGCTTCGGCCTCGATGCCGCCGACCCCCCAGGCGATGATGCCGAGCCCGTTCACCATGGGGGTGTGGGAGTCGGTGCCCACGAGGGTGTCGGGGTAGGCCTCCCCCGCCTCGTCGCGGAACACGACGCTCGAGAGCAGCTCGAGGTCGACCTGGTGGCAGATCCCCACGCCGGGCGGGAAGATCCGGAGGTTGGAGAAGGCCTGCTGGCCCCAGCGCAGGAAGCGGTAACGCTCGAGGTTCCGTCGGTACTCGATCTCGGTGTTCACCTTCATCGCGTCCGGGCGGGCGCTCACCTCGGCGATGACCGAGTGGTCGATGACGAGATCGACCGGGATCTGCGGGTTCACCCGCTCGGGGTCGCCGCCGAGCGCCTCGACGGCGTCGCGGAGGCCCGCGAGGTCGACGACGCAAGGCACCCCGGTGAAGTCCTGGAGGAGGATGCGCGCCGGGGAGAAGGCGATCTCCCGGCCGCTCGGGCCGCTCGAGGCGTAGTCGGCGAGGCTCTCCGCGTCCTCCGCGCGCACGTTCACCCCGTCCTCGTTGCGGAGCAGGTTCTCGAGCAGCACCTTGATCGAGTAGGGCAGCCGCTCGAGGTCGCGTCCCGCCGCGAGGGCGCCGAGGCGGTGGATCGTGTGGCGCGCGCCGCCGACGTCGAGCGTTCCGGCCGCACCGAAGCTGTTGAGTCCCATGGCCGCCTCCGTCGTGTCGTTCCCGACGCACGCTACCGGCTCAGTCCCGGGCGCAACGGGGTCGCGGGGGAGCCCGGGCCTGGCCAGGCGGTCGCGCCGGGGCTCGGGGCTGCAGCGGCCAGTCGAGGACCGACCGGGAGGGCCGACCGTGAGGATCGATCAGGAGGATCGATCAGGAGACGAGCGCGGCGTGCGGATGCACCCGGTCGCGCAGGCGTCTGAGGAGCGTCGTCAGCTCGGTCCGGTCCTCTTGCGAGTACAGGCCGGCGAGCACGGCCGCGACGTCTGCGGCGTGCCGCTCGAGAGCGGCGGCGGCACGGCACGAGCCGAGCTCGGTGAGCGTGGCGAAGGCGCCGCGGCGATCGGAGAGGCACTCGGCGCGCTCGATGAGACCTGCCTGCACGAGGCGGTCCACTGCACGGGTGAGCCCGCTCGGCGTGAGACCGGTCTGGGCGGCGAGGTCGCTCATGCGGAGCCGGCCCCCCGGAGTCCGGCCGAGGCGGATGAGGATCTCGAACGACTGGCCGCCGGCCCCGAGGAGGTCCTCGAGGCCAGGTCCGAGCGCCCGCTGCAACCCGGCAGCGGTCTCGATGACAAGCCCGACGAGCGTGATGGGGTCGCCGCCGTCGCGCTCGGCGCCGCCGGCGGCTTCGTCCGTGCTCTGCTCTGCGCTGCGCTCCCTCTCGGGCGCCATGTCGCGAGTGTAGCGCCCCCGGCGCATTTGGTTGCGTGGGAAATATTTGAGCAATAGAATCAGTTGGCAACCAAACGGGACGGCCAAGAGGACGCCCGACCGGACGTGAAGAGCCCGGCACCGGGCCGGGAATGGAGGAGCACGATGACCGACACGGCGACACAGCAGGTTTGGAGGACGATCGACGGCACGGCTGGGCCGCTCCCGGGGACCTATGCGCTCGACAAGGCGCACACGACGGTCGCCTTCGTCGCGCGCCATCTCATGGTCAGCAAGGTCCGTGGGCACTTCGACGAGTTCGAGGGGACGATCGCTGTGGGTGGGGACGCCGCGTCGTCGAGCGTCGCGGTGACGATCCAGACGGCCTCGGTCGACACCCGCGACGAGACCCGAGACAACCACATCCGCTCGGGCGACTTCCTCGAGGTCGAGAAGTTCCCGACGATGACCTTCAGGAGCACGAGGATGCAGGGGGCCGGCGCGGAGGGTTGGAAGGTCGAGGGCGACCTCACCATCAGGGACGTCACCCGGCCGGTCGTGCTCGACGTCGAGTGGAACGGCGCCACTCGCGACCCCTACGGCGGGGTGCGCTTCGGCTTCTCGGCCACGACCGAGATCGTGCGAGACGACTTCGGCGTGAGCTTCAACATGGCGCTCGAGACCGGCGGGTTCATGGTCTCGAAGAGCATCAAGATCGAGATCGAGGGCGAGGCTACGCTCCAGGCCTGATGCCGGTGGCGGTCGTGGAAGCCGCCACGGTGGTCGTCGGCGGGAGCCGGGTGCTCGGACCGGTCACGTTCGGCATCGATGCCGGCGACCACTGGGCGCTGCTCGGTCCCAACGGCGCCGGCAAGACGACGCTGCTCTCGCTGCTCGGAGCCGAGCGGCACCCGACGGCCGGCAGCGTCACCGTGCTCGGCGGGCGACTCGGCCGTGTCGACCTGCGCGCGCTCCGGGCGCGCATCGGCGTCGCCGGCCACCGCGTCGCCGAGCGGCTGCCGCCGCACGCGACCGCCCTCGAGGTGGTGCTCACCGGCCGCGACGGGACGCTCGCGCCGTGGTGGACGTCCAGCGACGGCACCGGCCGCGAGGCGGCACGTGAGCTGCTCGGGCGACTCGGCTGCGGCGACCTCGCCGACCGCGCGCTTGGCAGGATCTCGCAGGGCGAGCGCCAGCGCGTCCTCATCGCGCGCTCGCTCTACGGGGGCCATCCCCTCCTCTTGCTCGACGAGCCGGCCGCAGGCGTCGACCTCCCCGGCCGCGAGGCGCTCGTCGCGGCGCTCGACGGGCTCGCGGCCGCGCCGGGCGCGCCGACGACGGTGCACGTCGCGCACACCCTGGAGGAGCTCCCAGCGTCGACGACGCACGCGGCGCTGCTCAGAGCGGGCAGGCTCGTCGCCGCGGGCCTGGCCAGCGAGACCCTCACCGGCGAGCGCCTGAGCGAGTGCTACGGGCTCGACGTGCGCGTCGAGCGCCGCTCGGGCCGGTGGCACGCGACCGCCGCGCCGTCGTGGTGAGCTGCCGTGCGGCCGGCCGCTCGCGACGCGCGGGTAGGTCGGACGAGGGCGCCCGGGACGCTGCCACGGCGCCGGTCAGGTGATCGACTCGGCCGGCGCTTCGCCTCTCGGGTGGTCCCGCCGGGCGATCACGTGGACGTCGATCCCCTGCTCGCCGGCGAAGCGCAGGACGCGGCTCACCACGGAGCCCCGTGTGAGCTCCTCGATGCGGCTGCGGCGGCTGGAGCCGAGGACGATCTGAGTGATCTGGTGCGCGCCGGCGAAGCGGACCAGCGTGCGGGCGGGCTCGTCAGATCGG